>NZ_JBFFKR010000001.1:0-57718 GCF_041555295.1 Ancylomarina sp.
TGAGAGTGATGAAGCAAGAACCAAAAAGCTACGTTTTCGTTCGCATTTATTATTCTCTCTTATTCTGCTTGTCGTTATTCTTATTTTCCGAGCTATAAATGACGATTCGGTTATTTCAGCCATATTTACCGTTGCTGGATATACCTATGGCCCTTTGTTGGGTTTGTATGCCTTTGGTTTATTCACATCCATTCAAGTTAAAGACAAATGGGTACCACTAGTAACCCTTGTTGCACCAATTCTGTGCTATATATTTGCACAGTACTCGATGGATTGGTTTGGATTCAAATTAGGCTTTGAACTGTTAATGCTTAATGGACTCTTAACCTTTATTGGTTTGCTAGCAATCAGGAGACATAAGGTTAAAGGTTAAAGGTTAAAGGTTAAAGGTTAAAGGTGTGATGAGAAAAGTTTTTTTATTTTCCACATCATCACATCATCACATCATCACATCATCACATCATCACATCAATTGATCCATTTAGGAAGTTTTTTAGATTTGGGTTTGCGTCCGTAAAATAAATCATCTAATGGTGCGGCTATTCGTCTAAAAAGAGGGGAGTATTTAATTCCAAATCGAATGGCATTGTGCAGTAAATTATCAGGATGTGAGTAGGGACAAGTTGCCATACATCGTCCACAGTCGGTTCCGGCTTTGCACCAATAGGTAAAACAGGATTCTGAATTAATTTGCCATCTTTTAACCCCATCAACCATTTTAGGATTGTCTGATGAAATGGATTTACTAGGGCAGACTTCTGCACACTTTTTACAGCGCAAGCAGAAATCTAGCATATAGTTCAACTTCTTCCGATCTTTAGTTGTTAATGGGAATTCGGTTGTGACAACACCTAGTCGAACTCTTGGACCTTGCTTCGGTGTCATTAATAACCCCATTCGTCCAATTTCTCCTAAACCAGCATCACGGGCAACTAAGGGGCAAACAACTTGATAATTTCCATCGATATGTGCACGGGCTGAGTAACCTAAGTGACGTAGGAATTCAGCTATCTGAATGGCTATTCGTCCCGAATCGAGATACTGTTGTGCCGATTCCATTACGATGGACGATTGGGGAGCAGCTTTTACCATTTCTTCTGTCATTTCAACTGTGAAAGCAATAGCATGGCTATGAGAGTTGTGAATTTCATCCCCATATTCCTCTCCACGTCCCTTGTGCGAATACAAATGATAGTCCTTAAGGTCGCAGATACCAATGTCTAATGCACCTAGCTTTTTACCCCAAGCTTTTAGGAAAGAACTCATTTCTTGGGGTGAGCTTTCTTTTCGATTTACATTAACCTCGCCATCAACAGCTTTCTTAAATTGTCCAACAGCAAAGAAGCTGGCATGTGCTGCTGCAAAAGCAAATGTGTGATTGAATATCGATTTTTCAGAACATAAACCTGCTTCCTTTCTGAAGGCATTATCGAGATCCTCTTTTTCAGGATATCTACTATAGTAGTTTTTATAATTTTCGCTTCCTACAACCAGTTCGTTTCGCGAAAACATCACGTTTCTCTCATCAATCTTAGTCAATGGAATTTCGTCACAAATAGGTTGAGGCGTTTTAAAAGGGTAGATGAATAGTAAGCCCGTAAGTATGATATCAGCAAAAAGAATTAATGCCAATATATTGTAGTTGTAGTACCAAGCTATAAAGTAGGGCATAGGTAATAGTATGCCGATGCTAAGTGCAAGTAAAGCTGCCCTTTTTTCATTCTCGATATAAAAAATATAAGCACTGTATAGAAATATAGCCAGAAAGATTATTGAGCTGATAAGACAAAAAAGAGTTGAAATATCGGAAAGAGAATTCATAGATAACAAATACTTATGGTTAGGATTAGAATATCGCGTGTTAAGATAGACTAATTTCTTTTTTTGAGCCTTTAGAGCACTGAGTTTAGAATGAATACAAAAAGAATTGGTAGTGTCTCAATTTTTGTTTAAAGCTTCCTGCACACTGCAGCGAGTATCACATGCCTCGTGTAAAGCTTCCTGCACACTGCAGCGAGTTTTCTAAAGAGTGAGAGCCCCACTTTTGTGAGGCTCTCGGTTTATAGTGAATTTGGGCTAGTATGTAATCTTGATTTTAGAATTGATAAACGAAGGCGTTAATACTCATACCTGCACCTACAGAGGCAAACACAACGTGATCGCCCTTTTCAAATTGATGACCTTCAAGTTCTCCTTTGGCAATCATATCGTACAAAATAGGTACGGTTGCCACCGAATTATTTCCCATTTTTTTGATGATCATAGGCATGATATCATCAGGAACTTGTCGTTCACCATATAAACGGAATAAACGTTTTGCTATGGCTTCGTCCATTTTTTCATTGGCTTGATGAATCAGAACTTTCTTAATATCCTTTAATCCCAATCCTGCTTTTTCTATACATTCTTTTACCAGTTGGGGAACGTTTGAAATTACGTATTCGTAGATTTTATGCCCATGCATTTTAATATAAAAATCTCTGTCTCGATTTTGGAAATCAGGGTTGTGAGATGCGCCTGACCATAAGAAATAGGCTTCGTTTAAAGTATCGTTACGAACTGAATGAGAGATGATTCCTGTTTTACTTTCGCTTTCAACAGCTTCGAGAATAGTCGCACCAGCCCCATCAGAATAAATCATACTATCTCTATCATGCGGATCGCAAACTCTAGAAAGTGTTTCGGCACCAATCACCAGTACTCGCTTAGCATCGCCTGATTTGATAAAATAGTTAGCCTGAATCATTGCTTGGATCCAACCAGGACATCCAAAAAGAATGTCGTAAGCAACGGTTTTAGGATTTTCTATTTTGAGTAAATGCTTGACACGAGCCGCTAAACTTGGCATCAATTGCGGTGCAACGGTATTGGCTGAAACGTCACCAAAATTATGAGCGACTAAAATATAATCCAGACTTTCTTTATCGATTCCTGATGATTCGAGAGCTCTACTTGCAGCAATAAAGGCCAAATCTGAAGCTTTTTGATCTTCACGAGCATAGCGTCTTTCCTGAATACCAGTAATATTGTAGAATTTTTCAAGAACTTCAGGCGTAGTCGCACCATTGTGGCTGCCATCAGTATTGTAAAATATATTTTTCAGGAAATCTTCATTCTTAACTTCAATTTCAGGAATATAGCTTCCTGATCCAACGATTTTTGAATATGTGCTCATCTTCAATTTTTCTTTTTAGTAATAAAATAAAGTAGGGCGCATGAAAAAAATTTAAGGGAATTTTCCTTAAAGTCAGTTAGATGAGAGTATGAATCTACACTTGCTTTAAGTGTATTCTGTTTTAGTAGTTGAGGCTAAGTTATAAAATTATTTATAAATGCGATTTTTAGGCATAAAAAAAGCGCAATCTGGAATTGATTGCGCCATGAATATTGAAGTTTTTTATTAATTTTTAAACAGCTCTGCTTTTAACTTTTTATCGACAGGATTTTTGCCTAACCAAATACCCCAAAGTGCTTTTTTAAAGGCTAATCCTTCAATATTGGCCAGTTGTTCTCCATTTTTAGAAATGCTTGTGCCAGCCTCAGGCTGATACGTAAATTGAAAAAGATCTTCTTTCTCAACACCTTGCTTAAACACATTTAGGAAAGCTTCAATTTCGTTTTGAATAGCTTCAGGATTGCCTTGTGTCGATTTTTCAAATCCTTCGCGAATGGCTTTATCCATCTTCTCGGCAGTGATAAGTCCCGAAATAATATTCAGGCGAACCACAGCCGTTTCGTTATTTGAAACAACAAGGCTTGCATCTTGCTTGATGTCTGAAACAAATAGACCGAGTGTGTACATGTCCATCCACAGCTTAACTCGCGTACCGGTTCCTTTCAGCTGAAGTTCTTGATTTTCGATTTTCAGATTCTTTGGAAATACTTCAGTTTCGTTTTGTGACATGGCATTTAAACTGAAAAAAGCCAGAATTATAGGTATGAGTAATTTTTTCATTCTGATGGATTTGAAGTTTGTATAGAATAATCTTAGCTATAGAGAATTTTAGCGTAGCATAAATAGAAGGTTGCAATAATATTAACCAAATAATTGAGCCAAAGAGGGTATTGTCGCTTGCCTGATTTTAGATCTCCTTCGAGTATGTATATAAATGTAAATAGTACGCCAAAGGCCCACATCAAAAGAAAAGACCAGTTGAAACTGCTTACATCTTTGGTTTCCCAAGTCTGAACCACTTGGGGAATAACGCCAATACTGAGTATAATATTTCCAAACCAGCCTAACGATTTGAAGAAATCTATTTTTCTAAATAATTTATGCATAACTATTTCGTCTTTTCTTGTTCGACGAACAATATTACAAATATTCTATTTATAAATTCAGCATATACTTAATTATCGACTCATTAAAGCTGTTATGCCTGTGATGATTTGTTTTATCAGCAAGATGTCTGGTTCTTGACATATTGCCCGTATAGGTCTTGTGCAGTACACCAAACCCAGCAGTATAACCCGTGAAATAAAACTTTGTTAATATCTGTTGAGCTCCCAAAGCAAGAAAGGCTCCATTGAATAAAAAGGTAAATGAACCTTCAGCGATTTCCCCGCAGTATATCTGGCCGGCACCAGGGATGAATCGAGATAGGTTCTCTGCTTTCTCAACTGATTTTAATTTGGGTAAATTCTTTTTAGAGTACAAGGAATCTATGTGCTTTGTGACAACAGTAAAATGGTCTTTTAATGAAGCCTGATTGCTGACATATTCTTTTGCCCTTTCCTGAGCTTTTGCCCATTGTTTCATTTCATTTAAAATGAAGATTTCAATCAGAAGTGTTTCATTAGGTAGGTTCTTATTTCTGAGCTTATGCCTAAGCTGAGTTATTTGTATTTGAGCCTTCTGAAGCTTATTGTCCAGGTAATAAGAAAGGCTTAACTCTTTCTTAACTTTGGTATAGTTTTCAATGTTTTCTCTAAATAGATTTATTCTCTCAAGTGTTTTGTATGATTTCGTAAAATCAAAAAGCTGTTTATAGCATTGTGCTTTTTTATATAGCGTACTAAGTAAATCTTGTTCTTCACATGAAAAGTATAGAAAACGCTCGTACTCGATAGCAGCAGCTTTATATTTTCCCATGGAAAATAAGCTGTCTGCTTTTAATAATACACTATTATTTTCCCCTTTACTAGTCGAAGATATTGCGCAAAGGAATATGAATATTAAATAATATTTTTTGATCCATTTCATGATTAAACTCTTCGTTTGATATTTTTACCGAAAACACTGATCCATAAATATTGCCCACATAAAATATGGTAAATATCGATCCAAATAGTATTGTTTTAAAGTTTCTGATGCCTAGTTTCCTATGGTTCTCCCATGTTATTAATCCAGTAGAAGCAACCATCAGCATAGATGCAATTCCTTCGCCCGTTTTGCCAGCATATATTTTACCTGAACCTGGAACAACAGCTGACATTAAACCAGCTAGCCACATTTTTTTAGGTTTTCTATTCTTTATTGAAGCATGCAATTTATTAAGGTTGACAACTTCGAATTGTAGAGATGGAAGAATTTCCGTTGTTTTTAGACGACTTGTTTCATATGTGTTTAAATCCCTTTCTAGTAAAGCGATTCCTGATATTTCAAAGTTTTTTAGCTGCACTAATTTTTGATCCAATTCAATCTTCATGAGCACTTGTTTTGCATCATTATAGTTTTTGGTATGTGCATAATTATAGGCTGCAAAAAAATGACTCTTGTGATAAAAAGAAGATTCGGGTTTAACCTTTTGAAGGTTCTGAGCAGAACTTTCCAATTGCTTAAGAGAATATAAACTCCATCCTTTAAGGTAATATAAACTATCGCTACTAGTCTTGTTTTCGAGAAGTTTAAGCTCGATTAGAGCTTCATCAAAGTCATTCGATTTAATGAGATGATGAGCAAACTCGAATCTTTGTTTTGTGGAGTACTGGGCCAACAGGTTAATTGATAATGCACAGAAAAGGACTAAAATAATTATTTTTTTCACTTTGACTCAAGATTGATTATCGGTTTGATCCTGTAATAGCTAACACTATCATGAGCATGATTGCTTTTTTGATCGAACTTAAAATAGTTAATACTGGTTGCAGCAATTCGGTTACATCTGCAAATTCTGTCGGAGCTAAGAAAGATTCCTTTCATTAATCCATATTCCCTTATGGCATCTTTGCTAAAGTCTGAGCAAGTTGGATGATAAAGGCAATCTGCAGAAAACTGCTGAGATATAACATTCTGGTAAAGGTATAATAGGGACCCAAAACCTAAACTAATAGGATTGTATTTTTTGAACCAACTTTTCTCGTTCTTATAGATATAATCTCGACTATGCTTCTTGGTGTCAAGAGTATTCGTTTTTGTCTTTAGGATAAGTTGAATATTACTCGATTCTTTATCTTGAGCTTTCGTAAGAATGCAAAAACACAGGATAAAGCTTAAGGTGAATGTCAGCTTATAAATCTGATTTATTAACTTTTGCATTGTCAGGAACTTTAAAGTTGAAATAGGATGATGAAGGCGTGTTGGAGACTTTAATGTTTGAATAAATTGTGCGTTGAACAATGGAATCTTTTTCTGGAGTATAACTTATTTCTGTCACATTAGTTGGCATTTGGAAATATGTCGTTGAGAAGTAATTGTAATAATAGATCTTCTTTAAAACGTCACCATCTAGGTTGAAATAGGCTGCATATATTGGATTATCACCTTCGTATACAACCTCAACCTTCTTGACAGTATTCATTTCTTGAGGAGCTTCCCAAACAAAGATGAGATAATTTTTATCAAGTCTTGAATCAACCATTGTAAAGCCTTCTTTTTCCAAACCTAAATCTTGTTGTTGGTTATTGGAGAAATAGAAGATTAATTCGTTTTCACTTGATAGAGTAATATCTTGTGTATAAGTGACTGTGTTTGTTTCAGGAATATAAAGTTTTATTTCTCCTTTTCGGTTGCTTACTTTTACGAATTCTTGTGGAGAACTGTATGACGAGACAATTACGCCTTGTTCTTTATCATAGAAAAAATCAGCATGAGCGTTACTTAGTAAGCCTTTTTTATACGATTGATTATCCATACTATAACTGATGTAGTTTGAGCTCTTTTGAGAAAACAAAACAGTAGGGAATAGGATACAAAGAATAAATGATAATCGAATCAGTAACATATTAAATTATATAAAGTGTTAAATGAAGTTGCTGCTATAAACCGCAGATGAAATCTGGATTTATAACAGCAACTTTTAGTAATGCTTTATGATATTACCACATAAAGAATTTTGGATTGTCAACAAACTGACTAATATCATCATAGTTAATTGCAAGAACAATTAAGTCGACTAGTGGCATTATACCAAAAAATCCTCCACAAGTAAGGATATAGCCAATACCTGTCATCACCTTAGTTCCAAGGTAAAAACGGTGAACACCAAGACCTCCTAAAAAGAAATCAAAAACAATAGCCAATAGAGGGTCTTTTGCTTTTACAGTTGAATTTAAAGTTGATGTTGCCATCAAGTTTGAAGACATCTCATTTAAATTCATCATGATAGTTGTTGAAGCTTTTTCAAACAATACATCAATTTTTGCATCATTGATGTGGTAGCTAGATGCTTCTACATTCGAAAATGTAAACATTGTGCAAATAAATGCAACTACGAATAAAAATTTTTTCATTTAAATATAATTTATATGTTCAAATCTAAATTAAGAAAATAAATCTATTAAATAGTCTTTATATAATTAATTATTGAATGAGTCTGTTAAAATCATCACCAGTAGGATTCTGGAATACTCTGAGATTAAACTCAGGAACGATAGCCAAAATGTGATCAAAGATATCAGCTTGTATGGCTTCATAATTGGCCCATTCCTGATCATTTGAAAAAACATAAATCTCAATAGGGAGTCCTTTTTCAGAAGGCTGAAGTTGGCGTACCATGAAAGTCATCTCATTGTGAATTTTGGGATGATTTTCTAAGTAGGCTTCAATATACTTTCGGAAGGTTCCAATATTGGTTATGCGTTTCTGATTGACTGGAATTTCGTTTTCAGGATTAGCCTTTTTGATTTCTTCTTTCTTTTCTTGAATATAGCTGGTGATTAGTTTCACTTTCTCGGCCATCTCAATTTCCTGATCAGACAAAAAATGAATAGATTTTACGTCGATATTCAGATGACGCTTAATTCTTCTCCCGCCTGATTCTTCCATACCTTTCCAGTTGTTGAAGGACTCGGAAACTAAGGCATAGGTAGGTATTGTACTGATTGTTTTATCCCAGTTTTGAACTTTCACCGTATTTAAACTGATATCGATAACGGTTCCATCAGCATCTTTCGATGGCATACTAATCCAATCACCAATGCTTACCATCTTGTTTGCTGAAAGCTGTATGGAAGCAACGAATCCTAATATAGTATCCTTAAACACCAAGATGAGGACTGCAGCGAAAGCCCCCATTGTGCCTAGTACTAATGTTGGCGCTTTATTAATTAGAATACCAATGATAGAAATACATCCCATTACATAGAAAAAGATTTTGATAATTTGTATATAGCCTTTAATGGGGCGAGTTTTACTTACCGGGAATGTCTTGTAAATATCATTAGCCGCACTTAGAAAAGAATCTATAAGCATTAATGATAAAATAATCATGTAAATTTGGGTTGCTTTTTCGATAGCTAAACCACTAGAAGGAGGATTAATCAAGGACGCACTATAATAAATGATAATGGCAGGCGCAAAGTGCGAGATTTTATTGAAGACTTTTCTTTCCAAAAGAATATCATCCCAATGGGTTTTGGTTTTACGAACGAGTTTAGTAATGATACTAATCAAAACCTTTCTAGAAATGACATCGGAAAGCCATGCTAGGATCAAAACTATAACAACAGCAATTGCTGATTGTATAATAATTGCAAAGCTTTCAGCAATACCTTGATTGATTAACCAATCTTTTAAATGAGATCCAAGTAGTTCTTTCATATTGTTATCAAATATATTGACCGCTTTTATAAAGTGGAATTTAATCTAATTGTATTTAATGTAAGAACAAATATATTGAATCGTTTTATTAAAAAGAAACCTTAGGGAGAATGCCTAAATATTTATTAAGTAATATGAAGAGATGAAAAAGATCATTTAATTACAGCAAACTTTCTTTTAACTTTGCAATAACCTTAAACATATAGAAATGATACGATCTTTAACATTAATCTTAAGTGTGCTATTAGTAGCAACTAAGCTGAGTTTTGCCTCAGTTGATTTTGATACTTATTTTGAACACAAAACCTTACGAGTTGATTATTTACTAGGTGGGAATGTAAATGAGCAGACTGTCTTTTTTCAGAATTTAAAGAAGGAGGCTTACTGGGGAGGTTCAACAAAAAATCTTGTAGATAGATTTAACTACGGTAACTTTCGTTATAAGTTGGTTGATAAAACTTCAGGAACTATAATTTATTCTAGTGGGTTTGGATCCTTGTTTCAGGAATGGCAAGCTACTCCAGAAGCAAAAATAGTGAATAGATCTTATTATCAGGTGAATGTAATGCCTTTCCCAAAGAATAGGGCTCAGTTTATTATTGACTATAGAAATAGAGATGGTGTTTTTGTACAACTTTTTGAATACGAGATTGATCCAACTAACTATTTTATTTTAGATGAAACGGCAATAAAGGTTAAGCACTCTAAGATTATGGGAAATGGAGAAACTGATTCTAGTATTGATGTGGCTTTCATAGCTGAAGGCTATACTCAGGAAGAGATGGGGAAATTTAGAGCAGATGTCGAGCGAGTTGCTGGTTACATTTTGAATGTAGAACCTTTTAAAACTTATGCAGATCGTTTTAATATTTATGCATTAGAATCTGTTTCAGAAGAATCGGGACCGGATATTCCTGGAAAGCATATATATAAGAACACAGTTTTGAATTCAAACTTCTACACTTTTGATTCGGAGCGATATCTCACTACCTCTGATTTGAAAAGTATGTATGATATAGCTGCTAATGTGCCTTATGATCAAATTTTCGTATTAATAAATACTGAGAAATATGGTGGTGCAGGAATCTATAATTATTACACGTCTTGTGCTTCTGATCATAAATTATCCAGAGAAGTTGCCAGCCATGAATTCGGACATGGTTTTGTTGGCTTAGCAGATGAATATTACACTTCAGGCGTATCTGTTGAAGATTTTTACAACTTAAAAGTAGAACCTTGGGAGCCAAATATCACCACTTTGATTGATTTTGAAAGCAAATGGAAGTCATTGATAGACGAGGGAATTGTAACACCAACTCCTAGAACTGAAGAATATGAAGCCAAAGTTGGACTTTTTGAAGGAGGCGGTTATATGAATAAGGGGATTTATTCACCAGTTCAGGATTGTAAAATGAAATCGAATAATAAAGATGAATTCTGTCCTGTTTGCCAGAAAGCTTGTGTTAGGATGATCAAGTTTACAATTGGAGAATAGTTCTGATATCTAGAAATAAAAAAATGCACTCATATTGATGAGTGCATTTTTTTTGAACAGACTATTTTAGATTCCTATTCTTTATCTTTTTTAGCAAGACTATAGAATGCTAGTAACGCTAGTCCTCCAAACATGAAGATCATTGAGAAATATGAAACCTCTTCGCTCATTCTTGTATATTCATCAAGGATGTTTCCGACAAGAATTCCTATGGCTAGACCAATTAATAAGATACCATATTTCAAACTCTCCTGAGTTCTGTCTTTAGTTGCACTAACCAAAAGTTCTGCACTAAGACCTTTTTCAATAAGAGCCTTTCTTTCACGATGACGGTGTACTAGGAAAATGCATAATGGTATAATTCCAAATACTGAGATGATTGCTACTACTCCTTCGATATCCATAATATAAGTTTTAATTTAAACGTACAATAATTTTTTTTAGTTGTAAATAAAAGCTTCATATTTTTTGCTTTCAACTTTATGACGCCATGTTCTAAGAAAGGGTTACAAATAAACTATTCTTTTTTAATTGGGTTTTTTGTCTGTTTGTTAATCGTTATATTGTAGTGTTATGTTTTTTTTGTCATTTTATCTGTAACCAATATAAGTTTGGTGCGTCTAACTATTAGTAGTTCGAAACAGATGCAACATTTAAAGACTTATTACAGTCTATTGTATTGTGAAGTGGAAATGAGGAAAGTTAATTGTCTTTGAACAAGTTTGTTAATCTAGTTTCTAAACATTAGAACATGAAGTCGAACAAGGATAGCTATTACATACAAAAAATTAAGGAGGGTGATGTTGGCGCATATGCCTACTTGGTTGATCGTCATAAAAAAATGGCCTTTAACATTGCTATGCAATTAATTGGAAACAGAGAGGATGCTGAAGAAATTACACAAGATGCTTTCTTAAAAGCATATCAGGCATTAGATAGTTATAAAGGTGAATCGAAATTTTCGACTTGGCTTTATAGAATTATATACAACGCCTCTATTTCGAAGATGCGAAAAAAAAAATTAGATCAGGTTTCCATTGATGATGACTTTAACGCATCGGTAAATGTGAAATCGACCCAGTCGTCGCTTCAAGCTTTAACAAATAAGGAGCAGAAGCTCTATATAGATAGAGCTCTTAATAAAATGAGGGGTGACGAAAAGATAATAATAAACCTTTTTTATTTAGAAGAGAATTCTATTGATGAGGTTAGTGAAGTTACTGGATTGAGTGTGGCAAATGTAAAGGTTAAATTACATCGATCTCGTAAGAAATTATACGGTATCTTAGAGCAGTTTTTGCACGAAGAATTAAAAACGATACTTTAAGATGAAAATTAAACTAATAGAATAAAAGAAACTTGCTTTTCTAATTGAGACAAAATTTGGAACAGATGCAAAAGGAAGATATATATAAAGACGAATTCATAAAAAAGTTATTGAACGAGGTTGAACTTGAAGAGCCATCGGCCGATTTCACAAAGCATGTGATGGACGATGTGATGCAAGATTGGTTGACCAATTCAGTAAGTGTTAAGAAGCGCATGCCAATTAAACGTTTACTGATTTTAATAGCTTTTATTTTACTGATAGTGATCATTCTTTTAGGAACTGATGTGCACAGTATTGTTGCCTCTTGGGAGCATCCTTTAATCAAGCAATTGAATGCTATTTTAATTCAGCCAATACATGATTTATTAACTGGGGCAGTTGACCGTGTTGTCAGTCTGCCTGCAATTGTTTATATAATCATGATTGCAGGTTCATCATTAGTTCTTTTTGATAATCTTGTAAAAAAGATGTTACATCAATCCTAACGAATTTGTCTATGAGGTAAAAAATGCTGTCGATAATTCGACAGCATTTTTTTTATATGTGAATTTCATTCCTAGAATGGAAGATCATCTTCTTCTGGAGCTGGAGGCATATCTGCTGCGTTGAATTCAGGCATTTCAGCAGCAGCTGCCGCTTGCATTTTCTCAATTCTCCAAGCTTCAAGATTTGAAAAGTAGTTTACTTTTCCATCTTTTTCCCATTTTCTTCCTTTGATATTGAAAGAAACCTTAATGTTTTCGTTAACAGACACAGTCTCTAATAAATCGCAACGATCCTGAGTCAATTGAAACTTAATGAAATCATTCCAATCAGAATTTCTCTCATTTTCAACTTCAATAACAAATTCTCTTTTCTTAAAACGATCGCTTATTTGTTGAGTATCCTCTTTAAGGATAACCTTACCGTTAATTTCAAAATTCATATAAATATCTTTTGCTTAGTAAGTATTTACTAATGTTTGATTATTGTAAATTTTCTTTAGAAAGAATTACTCTCTGATGATTACGATTTTCTCGATAACATCACCACCTTTAATTTGGTCGATTACTTCAAGACCCTCTACAACCTTGCCAAAACAAGTGTGCTGACGATCTAGGTGAGCTGTGTTCTCGCGACTATGGCAAATAAAGAATTGAGATCCACCTGTATTTCTTCCAGCGTGAGCCATAGAAAGAACACCTTTATCGTGGAATTGGTTACCGCCAGTTAATTCACATTTGATAGTATGACCTGGTCCACCTGCACCTGTTCCATCAGGACATCCTCCTTGAATAACAAAGTTTGGAATTACACGGTGAAAAGTTAATCCATCGTAAAATCCTTTTTCTGAAAGAGTAACAAAATTTTGAACTGTCGTAGGTGCATCTTTTTCGAAGAATTCCACCTTCATTAGACCTTTTTCTGTATGAATTTCTGCTTGTAACATATCTTTGATTTTTATTAGTTTTTTTCTGTGAAATTGAAGATTGAAAGTACTCATTTTCTTTCAAAATGTCTTAGCCAGACAACAAAAAAACAAAATCGAGTTTGTTCTCTATGCTTTGATTATGAGTTCACTTGCTTGTAAGCTAGGAACTTGTCGTTTTAATAAACGACTTCGCTAAAATCAAATGCTATTTGTTCAATTAGCCTACAAAGCTAAGAAAAGAATTGTACTCGCAAAAGGGAAAAAAAAATCCCTTTCCGAAATAAATCGAAAAGGGAATATTCTAATAGAGTTCTGTTGAAACAAATTCTCTAATATTTAAATTTTATTAAGAAATTATTTTGTAGCAGGAGCTGCTGCAGCAACAATTTCAAGAAGCTCAATTTCGAAAATTAATGTTGAGTTAGGTCCGATATTAGCACCTGCTCCACGAGGACCATAAGCTAAAGCAGAAGGAATATAAAGCTCCCACTTAGAACCAACAGGCATCATTTGTAAAGCTTCAGTCCATCCTTTGATTACACGAGTAGGTAAGAATTTTGCTGGTTCGTTACGTTTGTATGAAGAATCAAATTCCTTACCATCAATTGTTGTTCCACGGTAATGAACACTAACTTCTTGATCTTTAGTTGGGATTGCTCCAGTTCCTGCAGTTAAAACTTTGTATTGAAGTCCACTTTCAGTAGTTACAACACCTTCTTTGCCTTTATTCTCTTCTAGGAATTTCTCACCAATAGCAATATTCGCTTCAGCTGCTTTTTCCTTAAGAACTTTAATGTAATTATTGATGATTGCACCACCAGCACGAGGCTCGATTCTTAAATCTTCCTGAGCTAAAGCAGCGTTTAAACCTGCTAAAAGAGCATCTTGATTAACTTCGTTTAAGCTGTTTTGTAATAAGTTCCCTCCGAAACTAGCACCGATACTATAGCTTACAGAATCAACAGTTGTGTTCAAAGCCATTTTAGTGTCTACTTTCTTATCGCAAGAGCTAAATGCGAATACGCCTAGTCCTAATGCTAGAGTTAATGCTTTTAATTTCATTGTTTTGAATATTTAGTTTATCTGTGAAAAATTATACAATTTCTAATAACTCTACTTCAAACATTAGAGTTGTGTGTGGCCCGATTAAGTTACCAGCACCTTGTGCACCATAGGCAAGGTGCGAAGGAACAAACAATTTCCATTTCGATCCAAGAGGCATCAATTGAAGCGCTTCAACCCATCCAGCAATAACACCGTTTACTGGGAATGTAGCAGGCTCTCCACGATCTACAGAGCTATCGAAAATAGTTCCGTTAATCAATGTTCCGTGGTAGTGACACTTAACGCTGTCGGTTGCTTTTGGAATAGCACCATTACCTTCTGTAATAACTTGATATTGAAGACCGCTTTCCAGTTCAATTACGCCTTCATTTTTTTTGTTCTCTTCAAGGAAAACTTTTCCTTCACCTATAGCTTGTCCAGCCTGCTCTTCTTGCATTTTTCCGAAAAACTCCTGTAGAATACCATTAGCCTCTTCTGGAGACAACTCTGGCATTTTACCATTAAATGCAGCTTCAAGAGCTTCAACAAATGGCTCAGTGCTTATAGTCTTAACACCTGATGTAATTAAATTGCTTGCAATGCTTAAACCAAGGCAATAGCTTACCTTATCTTGTTCTTCTGTATATTTCATGTATTCAAAATTATTCATCTCAAAAATGAGTCTTGAATTTCAAAATGCAGATATTAAAATACTTGCACTTGAAATTGATCTTCATTTGCTTTGAGAAACATCAATATTTAGTTACGTTATTGTTATTCAGAGGTTTATGACTTCTTCTGAAAAGCAAAGCCCTAAGTTAATAGTTTTATCCAAAAATGCGAGAATAGCTTATGCTTTTTAAGTTTTTTTTAATTTATTCGAAAGGTTCTTTATAATCAAAATTTTCAATTCTAGTCGCTCTTAAAATATGATGTTTGCCTGGGGGGCCAGCTAATCTTTTGATTTCAAAACCCGATGCACGAAGTGCTCTCTTTACAATGCCCTTAGAACAGTATGTGACTAGTATGGCATTAGAATTTGTACACCCATATAGTTTTTTGAATATTTCTTCTGTCCATAGATCTGGTTGAATATCAGGTGCAAAGGCATCAAAGTAAATAAGATCATATTTATCCTTGAAGTCTATTGTTTTTAAATCCCCATTTATTTTTTTGAGTTCGAAATTGGCAGAGATTTCACTGGTTTTATTCCAATCAACTTGGTGTAGTTTCCTAAACAATTCTTTATTACCAAAATCAATTTGCTCAGGATAATTTAGAACTGTTAGATGTTCTTCATCAACAGGGTAACGTTCTAAGCTGTGATAAACAATAGATCTTTTATTATTCTCAGCTTCCACAAGAGTCAAGTATGCATTAAGACCTGTCCCAAAACCGATTTCTAAAATACGAATTGGATTTTTTTCAGAAAAGTGTAAACCTGTACTTATATAGACATGAATTGCTTCCTGAATAGCACCATGTGTTGAATGATAATGTTCGTTGAGTTCTGGAATATATATGGTGTGAGAACCATCTTCAGTTATTTTTATCTCTCGTTTCAGCATGGTGTTATTTAATAGTGGATGATACTTAATCCAGTTTATAGCTTTGTGTCAGCGTCCTTATTATGACCTATATCTATTGGTGAAATCACAACAGCTTGTTGGCGCAATCTATTTGGGAACAGATTAATCCATTTTTTTTGAAATGGTAATTCTTGATCATTCTCGGGATGACGAACTAATAAAATTATAAATCCGAAGAATAGAAAAATTCCCTTTAGTATACTTGATAAGGTAAGGCCCCACCATACAGAAGTCACAGGTACTGAGTCAGGGTTAAGATATTCTGGAAAAAGAGGTAGCATATCAACAAGATTGTAAGCAAAAATAATAGCAAATGGTATGCGCAGAACGTTTCCGATTATGCCAATTATAGTTGGTGGCATGGCTTTGCCAATTCCATTAAATGCGCCGGTAGCAGTAATCTCTATACTCATGAAAATCTGTGAGAAACTTAGAATCATCAAATAAACAATTCCCATTTTAAGAACATCAGGTTCACTTGTTTTAATGAAAATACTGAATACTTCCGATCCAAAAAAGTAAAATAATGCTGTGCTTAGTAGCCCTATAGTTGAGGCTATACCCAGAGTAATGAAAAAACCTTTTTGAATTCGGTCCCAACGCTTGGCACCATAGTTTTGGCCTGTAAAAGTTCCGAGTGCAGATGAAAAGCCCAAGGCTGTCATCCAGGAAAGAGCTTCAATTTGGGAACCGATTGATTGTACGGAAAAAGGGATGCTATTTCCCTGAGCAATACTATTCATTATCCGTGCAAGGAGCATTGAAAGTAAAGCAAAGCAGGCTGATTGAAGAGCAACAGGACCGCCAATTTTGATGATTGGTTTTAAAAATTGCGTCTGTAGTTTACCTAAATATTGTTTGGTTCTAAGAGGATTGTATTTTCCTTTAAGGAGTAATATAAATAATCCAAATACGAAAATTTGGGAAATAACTGTTGCTATACCAGCGCCTTCAGCACCCATTGCAGGAATGCTTCCCCACCCAAAAATTAGAATCGGATCTAGAATCATATTCAAAATTAGTCCCACAGCGTTGACATAAAAAGGCACTTTGGTATTACCCGTTCCGTTATATATCCCTGAAAGGGTGATGTTAGAAAAGGTGAAGGGCATACCAATAGCTACAATTCTTAGATAGACAAAGGCTGTTTGATTTACAAAATTGCTTTCAATTTGAAAGAGATTGACAATTGGTCCCGTAAATAACCAAACTAAAAAACCAAAAGCAATGGAAATGAGAAAAGATAAACCGAAAGCGTTTCGAGTGAAAGCTTTTGCATCTTCCATGTTTTTGCGCCCAATGGATTGAGAAATACACACTTCTGCTCCTATTTTTGTAATAAACATGAGCGAAGATCCTAACCACACCAAGTAAAGAGCTATACCAACAGCACTTACCGTTTCGCTTCCTACTCGACCCAGCCAGGCCATATCAGTCATATTGTACGCCATTTGTACAAATGAAGTCGCAATAATAGGGATAGCTAGTTTGAGTATTTGAGGGAATATTCTGCCTGTCGTTAGATCTTTTATTTGTGACACTGAATAGACTTTAATTAATTGAACGATTAGGATTGGTATAGGAGATTTTAGATATGAATAAAACCGCCTTAAATAATGTCATGCAAAATTAAGAAATAGATGCAATATTATTGAAAATAGCTCGATTAATTCAGATCTTGCAGCCATTATGAGTGAAGATGTAATTAGAAAGATAATTCATATTGATATGGATGCTTTTTTTGCCTCAGTTGAGCAAAAAGATAATCCTGAACTTAAGGGTAAAGCTGTGGCTGTTGGCGGAGGTGGAGATAGAGGCGTTGTTGCGGCAGCGAGTTATGAGGCTAGAAAATTTGGGGTGCGATCTGCTATGCCATCCAAAACAGCTTTGAAACGATGTCCACATCTTATTTTTGTAAAGCCTCGCCATTCTCGATACAAAGAGATTTCTGATCAAATCATGACAATTTTTCATGAGTTTACCGACTTGGTTGAACCACTTTCTATTGATGAGGCTTTTCTTGATGTCAGCCGCAATAAGATGGGATTGCCTTCTGCTACAGCAATTGCTGTAGAAATTAGGCGAAGAGTTAAAGAGGAAACGGGATTAATTGCTTCTGCGGGTATTTCTGTAAATAAGTTTTTGGCAAAAATTGCATCTGATTATCAAAAGCCAGATGGACTGTTTGTAATAAAGCCGAAAATGGTGGAATCATTTATCGAGAAATTGAGCATCGAGAAGTTTTTTGGTGTAGGCAAGGTGACTGCTGAAAAGATGCATCAAATTGGAATTTTTCATGGTAAAGATTTGAAAAAGCGTTCTTTGTTGGAATTGACTCGTTTGTTTGGAAAAAATGGAGCTTACTATTACAATATTGTCCGAGGTATTGATAACAGAGAGGTTGATCCCCACCGGATAAGAAAATCAGTTAGTACTGAGAATACCTTTCTTGATGATATTAGAACTAAGAAACAGCTCAAAATAAGATTAGAAGAATTGATATTAGACCTTCATCGACGTTTGCAGCGGACTAAATTCAAAGGGCGTACTATAAATATGAAAATCAAGTACAGTAGTTTTGAGCAAATTACGCGTTCTCGTACTGTTTTGCATGAGATTACAGATTATAAAGAGATTGTAGAATTGTCAAATAGTTTGCTTGATCAACTTGAGCTGACAGACAGTGTTCGCCTACTGGGAGTCGGTATTTCCAACCAAATAAAGCACAATGAAGTCATTCAACTCACATTCGATTTTTAATAAAGAGTAATTATGTTTTTTAATATCGTTCATTAAGAATGATTTTTCTATTTTTGCATCATATTAAAAGATATTTAAGTATTTTATTTTCAAAGAATGCAAAAACACCTAAATAGGTTATTGTGGGCAGCTTGCTTTATCACGGCAATTGCTTGTAATCCTCAGGCAAAGAAACAAGCTGGAATTTTAGATTCTAATTCTAGTATCGACTCAAGTCTGGATCAGCAGGCTCTTCAGGATACGGCTTTTATTAATATGATTAATCATTATAAAATAGGGCTTGATTCTCAGATGAATCATTTGGTTTCAGAAACCAGTGAAGCCATGATGTCTGGTAAACCTGAATCTTTATTGAGTAATTATATTGCCGATGCAATGCTTGCAATAGGTAATAAATACTGCCAGGATAATAAGCTTGGACACGTTGTTGATCTGTCTATTATTAATAATGGCGGTTTGCGTACCAGTCTTCCAAAAGGAAATATATCAACAGGGAAATTGTTTGAACTTTTACCTTTCGAAAATAAGTTGGTCATTATTGGAATGAAAGGTTCCGATTTGAAGAACGTGTTAAAATATCTTGCTGCTAAAAATGGAGAAGGTGTTTCTGGTATTAAGATGGGAATAAAAGATAGAAAAGTGGTTGATGTTAAAATTGGAGGAAAGGCCATAGACTTAAATAAGATCTATCATCTTATCAGCATCGATTATTTGGTAAATGGAGGTGATGGTATGAACTCGTTTGACAAAAGAGAAAATTTCCGTCATATTCATATGAAATTACGTGAAGCAATTATTGAACATGCTAAGGTGTTGTATCAATCAGGTATTGGAATCAAGTCTGAATTAGATGGGAGGATTTACTATGAGCAGTAGAAGAGATTTTTTTAAGAAGTTAGGAATGGGAGGCCTGTTTTTAGGATTTGGCGGATATACTTTAGCTTCTCAAGCAGCAAAAAACAAATTGACAAAAATCACCTTATTACATACCAATGATATGCATTCTCATATCGATCCATTTCCAGAATCAGACCCAAAACATCCAGGTTTAGGAGGATTTGCTCGTATTAATGCTTTGGTGAAAAGAATTAGAGCAACTGAAGAACATACCTTATTACTCGATTGTGGCGACATTTATCAAGGGACTCCTTATTTCAATTTCTTTAAAGGGGAAGCCGAATTAAAATTGATGTCTAAAATAGGATACGATGCGGGTACTATTGGAAATCACGAATTCGATAATGGCCTTGTTGGTATTTCTTCTCAGATGAAACACATGAACTTCCCATTCATTAATTCAAATTACGATTTTACCGGTACCAAATTGGAAGGGGAAATTAAGCCGTACCAAATTTTTAATAGAGGGAATATCAAAATTGGTGTTTTTGGATTAGGTGTTGAACTGGATGGTTTAGTTTCGAGTAAGAATTGTGAAGGCGTGGTTTATAACGATCCTATTTCTGTTGCCGAAAATATGATAAAGATTTTGAAAGAGGAACAAAATTGTGACCTAGTTATTTGTCTGTCTCATATTGGTTATAGTAGTCAGACTGATGAAATGTGTGATTTGAAATTAGCTAAAGAAACCAGTGGAATCGATGTCATTTTGGGTGGACATTCACATACTTTATTGGAAACTGCAACACGTGTTCGTAATTTAGATGGAAACGAAGTTGTGATCAATCAGGTGGGTTGGGCCGGTATCGCTCTTGGACGAATTGATTTTTATATCGATAAGGAGGAAGGGACTAAGCTTGCAAGTTCAACTCTGCATACCATTGATAAAAGATTGGAAGCCTAAAATTTGGATATGATCCAGCTATTGGATTAGAATAACAGACTATGAAGAAATTATTAAAAAAACTGGACAAGTCTAATATGGCCTATTTTGAAGGTGTCCTTTCAATAATTGCTAACCTCTTATTGTTTGCTCTAAAATATTGGGCAGGTATAGTTACAGGATCTATTGCTATTATGGCTGATGCCTGGCATACTTTATCAGATAGCTTGAGTTCGGTTATCGTATTATTAGGAGCAAAATTTTCAAAGAAACCTGCTGATAAGGATCACCCTTTCGGTCATGGTCGTGCCGATTTAATTGCGGCTTTTGTAATTGGGATTATGCTTTTACTTGTTGCTTTCGATTTTATTTTAGAATCATATGATGCTCTGAAAAATAGAGAAAGTTCTATGTTTGGAAGCTTGGCTATTTATGTCATGATTGCATCAGTGATATTGAAGGAACTTCTGGCTCAGTTTGCATTTTGGGGCGCAAAAAAAACAGAATCAAAAGTTTTAAAGGCGGATGCCTGGCATCATAGAAGCGATGCCATATCATCTTTGGTTATTTTGGCTGGTATATTTTTAGGTAAGTATTTTTGGTGGATCGATGGAGTTTTAGGACTAATTGTAGCTTTGTTAATTGGTTATGCCGCTTATGAAATCATTAGAGATTCAATCTATACCTTGTTAGGGGAAAGTCCTTCTAAAGATATTATTGACAAACTTAAATTAACATGTAAGCGTTGTTACCCTGAAAATTTATATCCACATCATTTCCATGTCCATTCTTATGGTGATCACAATGAAATCACTTTTCATATTTGTTTACCTCCTGAAATGACAATTCGGGAAGCCCATGAGATCGTAGATTATATCGAAAATCAGATTGCAAAGGAACATTCCTATTCAGCCACCTTGCATATCGATCCTAATGACCAGGAACATATAAGTATCGATTCTTAAATTGTAATCTTAGCTTTTGCGACCATCAAGTTTTTCTTTGCAAAGAAAACAGCGATTATAGCGCCCCCGATAACACATGCAGCACCCATCATTGAAACCGGATCAAGGTTTTCGGTTTTGATCCATTGTACGTTCATACTCGAAAGAACAGCCATCGCTATTAGCGTGATGATCGGATTTAATGTAACAATGATGCTCACTTTATAGGCTTCGGTGTATTTAAATGCAAAAGCGAGAGATCCATAAGCGACTAAAGTATTTACACCAAGGAAAATGACAATCAGCCAAATAGGCAAACTCAATTCAGCGAAAGCAGGAAAGTCAACAGTGGGTGTATAGAGCAATGCGGGTAGACCATAAAGAAACATGTTCAGTGTTTGAGCTGGGTGTTTCTGTACCAATTTCTTTTGTAAGGCCGCATATAGTACCCAAGCTACGGCTCCAATTTCAATCCAAAGAAAGCCGTTATTAAAAGCCTGAGGATCGTGAAGAAAACCTTGTAGCTGATTTTGATAAAATAATATAAGACCGATTCCAGCAATAGCAAAGCCTCCCATTTGTTTTATGTTCAGTCTTTCTTTATAGACTATAAAACCGACTAATGCCAGAAGTATTGGCCCGGTTTGAATAATGATTTGTGCATTACTAGGGCTTGTATAATTCACCCCTTGCAGAAAACCAATATAGTTTAAGCCTAAGGCTAAAGATGCTATTACGAGTAAAACAGGTGGTCGTCTAAATATTTGAAGTTGTTGTCTATCCGTAAATAGGTAGTAGATAATGAGAACACCAGCTGCAAAAGTAAATCGGAACCAAACAATGGAATTTGGGTCAAGATATTTAAGACTGACCTTCAGGAAAATAGGTAGAAAGCCCCAAAGAAATGCTGTTAGGCAAGCAAATAAAACCCCTTTAAGATTTGTTGATATTCCTGAATTTCCCATTATGGTCGGATTGAGTTATTTAGAATGAATTTAATCAGGACGAAAGTAAACTAAATTTTCAAAATAAAAGCTGCCTAAAGTATGATTTTAGTCTTGTTTTCAATTTTAGAGCATTTCAGTTTGTGGCTTGTTTATGATGTTGTTATCTTGGTTTTAAGCATTCGGTAAGTCAAAACAGACGTAACCTAGAGCTTTCCATACTTCTAGAACTTGATTTAAGCCAATTTCGAAACTAGAAAATTCAGAATTGTCGGAATGAAGGATAAATTGATTGTTTTCGAGGTCTTTTTGAATTCGTTTATACACAATACCATCTTCAGAGCTCACAACGACATGGCAAGAGCCATTGCGTAGAAGTTCCCAATCTTGCACATATTCACAAATAATATAAGCCCCAGCAGGAATTGGCAACATACTTTCACCTTCAATTTGAAAAGCACGATAACTTTTGTTTTCTGATAGTTCAGCAAAAGGCATTCTGAAATTGGGCAACTCACTTATAAACTCTGTATCTGAGTAACCATTTAAGTAGCCAGCAGCGGCCTTTACTGGAACTAAAGTTATCATTTCTTCATTTTGAGCATCCACAACAATAGGAAGGATTCTCAATTTGTCACCTTTGGTGTCTTGAAGTTTCTCTCTATCTAATGCACTAATATCTGTCAGTACTAATTCATCAAGATTTCTATTAAAGAAGTTGGTGAATTTAAGTAGAGTCTCAAGCTTAGGTGTTGATCTCTTTTTTTCGTAAGCCGATATTGATGAAGCTCCAATCCCTGTTTTAAAAGAGAGTTTACTTTGTGATAATCGTTTTCTGAGACGGAGATATTTTAGATTAGGTGCTAGATACTGCATGTTGTTTGGTCTGAGGGATGTGATAAACTAAAAATTCGTGCAAAAGTAAAGAATACTTGTTGATAATGGCCTCGAATTCTTGTAATTTGGACTTACAAAATCAAAATAAATCATATGACGACAAGTATAAAAGTTAAATCACCATTTAATGGTCGATTGCTTCAGGAAATCCCTTTAATGAACGAACAGCTTGTAGAAGAGAAAATGGCTAAAGCCCATGCTCTTTTTAAAGATCGCTCGCGCTGGCTTAAACCTTACGAGCGAATCGCAATCCTTGAGCGAACTAAGAAATTGATGGAAGCTCGAGTTGAAGAGCTAACAATAATAGCAGCTTCTGAGGGAGGAAAGCCCTATCAGGATTCTAAGGTTGAAGTTTTGCGTGCTATTAATGGCGTTCAGTTAGCCATAGAATATATTGGGCAGATAAAAGGCGATCAAATTCCTATGGGAATAACTGCAGCTTCTTTAAATCGTTTGGCTTTTACCATGCCTGAACCAATTGGTGTGGTATTGAGTATTTCAGCATTTAATCACCCTTTAAATTTAGCGGTGCATCAAATTGTTCCTGCTTTTGCTGTGGGCTGTCCAGTCATTATTAAACCAGCAAGTAGTACGCCTATGTCGGCTATCGAACTTGTTAAGATGATGATAGAGGCTGGATTACCTGTTGATTGGGCTGAGGTGGTAGTTTGTAATCGTGAAAATGCTGAGCTTATGGTGAAGGATCGTCGTGTGAATTATTTTTCCTTTATAGGTTCGGCTGAAGTCGGCTGGGCTTTGCGCTCGAAGTTAGCTCCTGGTACGCACTGTGCTATGGAACATGGCGGTTCTGCTCCAGTTATTGTAGAACCCGATACCGATATTAACGATGCTATTTCTTTATTAGGGAAAGGGGCTTTTTATCATGCAGGTCAAGTTTGTGTTTCTGTACAAAGAGTTTTTGTTCACGATTCAATTATGGATGAGTTTAGTATGAAGCTGGTTGCATATGCTAAAAGTATAAAAGTTGGTGATCCTCTTGATCCATTCATTGAGGTTGGCCCTTTGATTGATTCTTGTGAACAAGAGAGAGTTCATAAATGGGTAAATGAGGCTGTTGAAGAAGGAGCAGAGCTATTATGTGGTGGACGTAAGTGTATGGCGACTTGTTATCAACCTACCGTTTTACTAGATCCTTCCGAGGATTCAAAAGTTTCAAAATTGGAAGTTTTTGGACCAGTTGTCTGTCTATACACTTATAGTAAGTTACAAGAAGCTATTGACCGAAGTAATTCCCTGGATTTAGCTTTTCAGGCTTCCATTTTCACCAAAAATATGGATAAGGCTCTTGATGCTGTTAGTCAGTTAAATGCTTCGGCAGTGATGATAAATGACCATACAGCTTTTCGTGTGGATTGGATGCCGTTTGGAGGTCGAGATTCGTCAGGAATTGGAGTCGGAGGAATTCCTTATTCAATGAAAGAAATGACTCGTGACAAGTTAATGGTCATCCGATCTAAATCGATTTAGATAATATAAGAAGAGGCTGTCTCGATGGACAGCCTTTCTTCTATTATGAGTATTGAAATTACTCCATATGTTTTAGATTGACTCCATATAGAATGATGAATAGAATCGCTATGGCTATTGTGCTAATAATTGAAACTAGCCCTATTTCCATCCCAATGATACCTACAGGGACTAACATCCAAAACAAATTGGAACCAGCGTAAACATAAAAACCGGTTTTTTTCATTTGAAACATTAAGAATGCTCCAAGAACGCTTAACAGGGCAAAAAAGATATTAGCTAAATAAAAAGTATCAAGGTTTTGTGAGGTCTTTTCAAGAATATACTGTGCTTTAATCATTCCGTCATAGATCATTCCTGAATCTTGTCCTGCATCTTCAAGGTTTTCTATAGTTTCAGCAAACATACCTGCTTTTTGAGGATAAGTCTTCTCGAAAGTAAGATAGTCGTATCCAAGATATAGAATACCATAAGCTCCACTCCAAATAAAAGTAAGTATACAAAGTACAGTAATAAATGTTGGTCTTTTTTTAGCTAATACAACTTGAGTAATGTCTTCCATGGGTATAAAATTAATGTGTTAGTATAGGTTATTAGTTGATTATTGAATAATTAAGACATGTGCTTTAGATTGATCGCATATAGCGCGATAAATAAAACGGAGAAAAAGCCAGAGAATAAAAGAGCCATACTGACAAATATATTCCATCCTAGAAATACAGGACCAATAAATAAGAAACCTACTTGTGCAGCTATATAGAGATAGAATCCAATTTTTTTCATCTGAAACATCATAATGGCACCAATTAAGCTTAAAGCATAGAATATAAATTTAGAAAGAGTAATGGCGAGAAAGTTATCTATGACTACAAGTACCATGTCCAGAGCTTCTTTTGCAAACATGTCACCAGGATCGTTACCTAATTGACTATAGGCTTCATCTAACATGGATGGCTGAAACAAATCCATAAAAGGAGCTGCAAACATGGCCATTAAATTGGCAAAAACACCAAAGCCACTACCTATAAATGTAAGAACACAGAGTGCCGTAAGTAGAATTGGACGAGGTTTAGGGTAAACAGATATTGTTTCCATATTAGGTTTTGTTTTGGGTTATTATTTATCCAGCTATGAATTGTTTTTGACGGTAATAAATGTACAAAAAAGCTAACAATTAATTACATAAAATAGATAAGCACTGTAAATCACTCGATTTTGATATCTCTAGCTCCTATGAATCAAAATAAACTAAGAAATGAATCCCTAATTTTCAAATATTAAATTTATTGATTATTAGCTGTTTATTGTATTATTCAAAAGCTATTGTAAAAAAGGTCTTAAATGTTTTTTTAATAGGTCTAATTGCCTATTTTTGGGAAATTGAAAAGAGGTGGGAATCATGCTTTTTTTAAGGTAATTACAACTTGTAATTCAGCGGATTGTAATTGATTTGAGTTTTGATTTTAATGAATATTTAGGATCTAACTTATAGAATAGCACTGACAGATTTTTTAAAATAAACAAAAGAAAAAACAACAATGGAAAGAGATACTCTTATTTTCGACCTGATTGGACAAGAACACAATCGTCAGAAAGAAGGAATCGAATTGATCGCTTCAGAGAACTTTGTAAGTGAGCAAGTAATGCAGGCTATGGGTTCATGTTTAACTAACAAGTATGCTGAAGGATATCCTGGTAAGCGTTACTATGGTGGTTGTCAGATCGTAGATCAAACTGAGCAATTGGCAATTGACAGAGCTTGTGAATTATTTGGTGCAGAGTATGCTAATGTTCAGCCTCACTCAGGCGCTCAAGCAAATGCAGCTGTATTCTATGCTTGTATGAAACCAGGTGATACTTTCTTGGGATTAGATTTGGCTCATGGAGGTCACCTTTCTCATGGTTCTCCAGTAAACCTTTCTGGTAATCTATACAATCCAATTCCTTACCATGTAAACGAGGAAACTGGTCTTGTTGATTATGATGAGGTAGAAGCTTTAGCTTTGGAGCACAATCCAAAAATGATTGTTGCAGGTGCATCTGCTTACTCTCGTGATTGGGATTTCGTAAGATTGCGCGAAATTGCTGATAAAGTTGGTTGTTTATTAATGGCTGATATTGCTCACCCAGCTGGTCTTATTGCTAAAGGCTTGTTGAGCAATCCAGTTCCTCATTGTCATGTTATTACAACTACGACTCACAAAACTCTTCGAGGACCTCGTGGAGGTTTGATTATTATAGGTAAAGATTTTGAAAATCCTTGGGGACAAACAACTCCAAAAGGTGTTATCAAAATGATGTCTCAAGTAATAGATTTTGCTGTATTCCCAGGACAACAAGGTGGTCCTTTGGAGCACGTTATTGCTGCTAAAGCGGTTGCTTTTGGTGAAGCTTTAACTGATAGCTATAAAGACTATGCTATTCAAATGCAAAAGAATGCTAAGGTTATGGCTGAAGAGTTCATGAAGCTTGGTTATAAGGTTGTTTCTAACGGAACTGATAACCACTCTATGTTGGTTGACCTTCGTTCTAAATTTCCAGAAATTACAGGTAAGAAAGTTGAGAATATTTTGGTGAAAGCTGATATCACTATCAACAAGAACATGGTTCCATTTGATACGCGTTCTCCATTCTCTACTTCTGGTATCCGTGTGGGTACTCCTGCTATCACAACTCGTGGTCTTAAGGAAGCAGAAATGCCAATTATTGTCGCAATGATTGATGAGGTAATCTCGAACATCGATAACGAAGAAGTTATTGCTTCAGTTAAAACTCGTGTTAATGAATTGATGACTGAGCGTCCAATGTTTGCTTGGTAATTTTTATTACTGATATATTTTAAAGGCTGCCCACTGGGTGGCCTTTATTTTTATACCTTGTCAGTGTTTTTTTGATATTAGTTGGATAAATTATGGAATGGTACTCGTATATTTTAGTTGTTTTGGCAGGTGTATTTGCTGGTTTTATCAATGTCTTAGCTGGTAGTGGATCTATACTTATTTTAGCTCTTCTCATTTTTTTAGGCATACCGGCTACCGTGGCTAATGGAACCTTGCGTATTGCTATTTTAATGCAGAATATTGTTGGTGTAGCCAGTTTTAAACAGCAGAAAGTCTTCAACTACAAGGAAGGGATAGGTTTGGCATTACCTGCAATTGTTGGCTCTATTTTCGGGGCAATTTTTGCTGTTAATATCAATGAGGAAATCATGGAAAAGACCATTGGCGCAATCCTGATAGTTCTTTTCTTTATTGTACTTTATAAACCAGATGCCTGGGTAAAAGGTCAGGTGGGTAAAATGGGAAAGCGACCTAACTTGAGTCAACACATCATTTTCTTTTTTATAGGCTTTTACGGGGGATTTATTCAAGCTGGAGTGGGTTTCTTCCTTTTGGCAGGTTTAGTTCTGGGTGCAGGTTTTAATCTGGTTAAAGCCAATGCTATAAAAATATTTATAGTTCTTCTTTATACGGCTTTTGCTCTTGTGATATTTATTTACAATGATCAGGTTGATTATAAAGTTGGATTAATTCTTGGATTTGGTAATATGATAGGGGCTTGGTTTGGCACTAGATTCGCTGTTAGCTGGGGGGCCAAATATGTTCGTTATATTTTAATGGGAGTTATTATTGTTGCTTCAATCAAATTCTTAGGCGTATTTGATCTATTTATGATGATACTGAAATAGAACCGTGATTTGATTCCAGCTAATTGAAGAAGCTAGAAGTTTAGGTTTCATTCAAACTCTAATCCAATTGAAAGTGATAGGTAATCGTTCCACGTTGATAAGCTGGAGCTTTACTGTCTGAATTGAATTTTGCTTTCAGTGCTGCTCTTTTTGCCGCTTCGAGTAGAGTAATATTTGTCGTTGTTGAACCGGAAACTCCTGGACGTGCATTAGTCACCTTCCCATTGCGATCAACTGTTACCTCTACCACAACTTTCCCACTTTCTTGAAGATTGTATTTCGGCTTAGGAATTGATATCGAATTTCTCCCTTTTAGATCAAAAGAATAACCTTTATTACTTAATCCACTACTTGTGTAATTATTTGAATCAGGTGATCCATTTGTTTTTCCTTGATTTCCAGAAGGAAAAGTCTTGCCCTGTGAACTCGCATTTGATGTGCCACTACCAAAAGCATTCTTCGTTTTATTATTAATGTTTGTAATTTTTTCTTGACGAGCAATCTCAGCTAAGTTTTCACGTTCAATCTCTGCCAATCTTACTTGCTCGGCTTTCTCTTCATCAAGCCTTTTTTGCTCAGCAATACGTTTCTTATCGGCTTCGGTTTTTCTCGCTTTGTCTTGTTCTTTCTTCAGCTTTTTAGCTTTTTCTTTCCTTGCTTCTCTTTTTGCAATTTCTTCAGCAGAAGGTAAAGTTGGAGCATCTTCAGTATTCTGAGTTAATATTTTCTCCTTTGGAGAGCTTGTTATTTTCTTTATTGGTTTTACGACTTCTTTCTTTTTAAGAATAGGTTTAGGTTTTGACTTTTGGGCAGGTCGTGACTGTGCTGTAGCCGGTCTTTTCCTGCCAGCTCCTTGGTCGGTATTGCCAAAGTTGATAAGAATACCTTCTTCCTCAGGTAAGGGCAGGGGTGTACGGAAACCCAAAAAAAATAGGAGTGCAACAATTCCTGCGTGAAACAATAATGTTCCCACAAATCCTATTCGTTTACTTCTGGAATCCGTCATAAATTATTTTGCTGATGTTGCTAAAATCAGTTTGTATTTATTGTTTTTTGCGATATTCATCACTTTTACGACTTGCTCCATTGATACTGATTTATCAACATGAAGTGAAATCGTTGGATCTTCATGTTTAGCTAATAAGTTCTGCAATTTACCTTCTAACTTTGAAAATGAAGTAGGTGTTGTTTCAATATAGTAATTGTAATGCTTATCTATCGATACGGAAGTAATCGGGTTTGATGCAGTTTGATTACTACTTTTAGGTAATAATAACTTTAATGCATTAGGTGCAATTAAGGTTGATGTTACCATAAAAAAGATCAACAATAAAAAGACAATATCAGTCATGGAAGACATGCTGAAATTGGGGTTGACTTTATTTCTAGATTTTAATGCCATAGCGTGAATTACTTGATTGGTTCATTCAAAAGATCCATAAATTCAGTAGTTGTAGCCTCCATTGTGAAAACAACTTTTTCAACTTTAGCAACTAAAATATTGTAGGCAAAATAAGCGATGATACCAACGATTAGACCAGCAACAGTCGTCACCATAGCGGTATAAATACCATTTGCTAAAAGTGAAACATCAATATTGTTTCCGGCATTTGCCATGGCGTAAAAGGCTTGAATCATACCCATAACTGTACCAAGGAAACCAATCATTGGGGCAGCACCAGCTACGGTAGCAAGTGTTGGTAGATTCTTCTCTAATTTTGAAACCTCAAGGTTCCCTATATTTTCTATGGCAGCATTTACATCGTTTAAAGGTCGACCGATACGTTTAACTCCTTTTGATATCATCCTTGAAACTGGTGTATCATTCGATTCACAAAGTGATAATGCTGAATCTATTTTACCTTCGTGAATGTAGTCTTTTATACGATTCATGAAATTATCATCCTTCTTCGAAGCTCGTCTGATTGCATAAAAGCGTTCGAAGAATATCCAAATGGCAATAATGGATAAGGCAAAGATTGGAATCATAATCCAACCACCTTTAAAAGCTAAATCAATAAAATTAAGTGTGATTTCAGTAGATTTTGTTCCAGCTTCGCTTAAAACGTCCTCATTTTGAGCCATGTTCTGAAGTCCTGCAAACATCGAAAGGTAATTCATATTGTCAATTTTCTGATTTGTCGATATATAAAAAAACGAGATATAATATAAAATATTATATCTCGCTAAATTAATATTTGTATTTTCTTCTTTGACTATTTCGAGTAGATTTTTTTCAAAATCCTCAAGTTAAATATTTACAGGGTATTACTGCCATAAACTTGCGGCTTATAACAGGTAAGTTGCTTGCAAATAGAAAACAGCTGCTCCAGCTAAATAGCCGATAAGAGCAAGAAGAGAAATCTTCTTTAAATACCAGATGAAATCAATTTTTTCCATTCCCATAGCAGCAACACCAGCAGCAGAACCAATAATCAATATAGATCCTCCTGTACCAGCACAATATGCTAGGAATTCCCAGAAGATACCATCTTGCATAAAGTTCGCAGCATAGCCGACAGCTTCAGGCCCAGTGATATCATACATGCCCATTGCAGCGGCAACTAAAGGTACATTATCAACAATAGCAGAAAGGACACCAATTGCCAGGTTAATGGTGTATACATTGTGCAGATTTGAATCTAGCCAACTGGCTAAGATATCCAAATGGCCCGCTGATTGCATACTTGAAACGGCAGAAAGAATACCTAAAAAGAATAAGACAGTAGGAACATCAACTTTCTTTAAAACACCAGTAACATTTAAACGAGATTTATACTCATGTCCTTTATTACGATGCATTATTTCTGTTACAACCCACATAACACCTAGTCCGAATAACATTCCTAAGTATGGAGGCAAATGCGTTACAGTTTTAAAAACGGGAACAAAAAGAAGTGCAGATACACCTAAGCATAGCATAAAAAGTTGCTCTTTATGTGTGGTATACTCTTTACTGTCAGCATCATTTATTTGTGGACGAGTTACATCACCTTTTAACCAGAAACTTACTACAACAAGAGGAGCAAGCATTGTGAATAAACTTGGTATTATTACGTGTCCTACAATATTAAGAGTTGTTACCTGACCACCAATCCATAGCATAATAGTGGTTACATCACCAATTGGGGACCATGCGCCCCCTGCATTCGCAGCTAATACAACCATAGAGGCAAAAAACCAACGGTCTTTCTGATCATCAATAAGCTTACGGATTAAGGCAACGAGTACAATAGTTGTTGTCAGATTATCCAAAGTAGCGGACATGAAGAATGTCAGGATACTTAAGGTCCAAAGAAGCTTAACTTTGTTTGTTGTTTTAATCTTATCAGTAATGATTTTAAACCCCTCGTGTTGGTCTACAATTTCAACAATGGTCATAGCTCCCAAGAGGAAGAAAAGAATGGCCGAAATTTCCGAAAGGTGATGAAGAACTTCATGATGGGTGATAAAATGAAGCATAGCTTCTGGGTTGTCGGAACCTGGATTGTTAAGTACGAATTCATTCCATGCCCTACTTACTCCTGAACCAAGGATGTCAACACCACCAAACACATAAAGTGCCCAAGTTATAACTCCTATTAAAAGCGCCGAAGCGGCTTTGTCAATTTTCAATGGATGTTCGAGGGCAATCGCAATATAGCCAAGAACAAAAACCACGACCATTAATGTAAACATATTATCTTGTTTTAATAGTTAATTAATTGCTTTTTGTCGGTCACTAATATAGTTATATTTAACTATCTGGAGAATGCCAAATGTCGCCTAATTCCTAATAAAAGTCGATATCGAGTAATTTAGAATGAGCATTAATAAAAAAAAGAGGTTTTGAATTTTCACAACACTAAAAGTCAAAATTAAATGTTTATTCAGATAAGTTTTTGTTATTCAGTCTTTTTAATTTTTTTTGTTAATTCTCAAAAAGTTTAGGTATTTTCTGAACAGTTCACCGACTGTATTAAAATCTTCTTTATAAAATATACCAACACCTTGTGTATTACGAGAGGCATTATCTGATAAATAATCATTAGATCGGGTGAAAGCTTTCAATTTCAATTTTCCTTTTTGATCAATTTTTATATTTACGTCGAAGTCACCTACAATATCATTGTCTTGGTTTTTATTAGAATTGGTTCCCAAATTACCATTAATTGTTACTTTATCATCGAAAATCTGCGTCGAAAGAGCAACTTCTATTTCATCGCTAGTAATATTGTCACCCGGTCGATAACTGAAACCAACATCAAATTTATTACTAATCTGACTAAGCCAGTTAGATAATTGATTAGACAATAACTCACTAGTTGTGACCCCAACCGCATAACTTGAATTTTTATTTTCAAATTCAGCATCCGTAGATCGCATATACTCTGGTGTATAAAAACGATTCAATACCAATAAGGATAGAATTTGTTTGTTCATCTCATCTTCTGTTGAGAAAAGAGCATCAAGAATACTTTGTGTTTGTTGATCTAGTGTTGGAAAATCGATATCGAAACGAATATTAGGATTGCTAAGTTGTTGGCTTAGGTTCATTTTACACTGAACTTGTATCTTTTTCTTGTTCTCGACATATGGCGTATTTAATAAGAGATCGTAAAGAGTTGTCTTTACATTGTATATGGCATTGATATCAATTGTTGCACTGTATGGATCTCCATTCCATTTAATTGTCCCACCATTTGATAAATCAAACTTTTTGTTGATTACATTTTGAAGTGTGAATAAATAACTTCCAGTATTGATGGTGTAATTACCGTAAATATTAAAATCACCTTTTGTATCAATTCCTAGTTTTAGATTACCAGTACCATTTGCTTTTATGATGTCTCCTATTTTAGGGTCTAAAATGATTTGTATATCGGTTTCTGGTGTAATTTCAAGGTTGCAATTTAGTTTTATACCGCTAAGATCGATATCATATTTTTCCTTTGCGATTTCGACTGTTTCATATGAGTTAATGAAAGTGATAAAATTGCTTTTCTCAATGTCACCTGTTTTGTTCAGAGGGATGTATATTCGGGTATCTTTATTGGTTTTCACATCGATCTCAATTTCTATATCATCTGGAGAACCATATAGGTGTGTAATGCCCGTCATGTAAGCTTGACCGTATAGAAGCTCATTGTCAGTAATTTTGGTGTTAAGAAGTTTGAAGTTTTTAGTATTAAGAGCTATGTCTAAATCAATTTTTTCGAAATTATTGTGTGAGATAGCACCATAAATTTCAGCCAGATTATTTTCGGAATCATACAATTTTAAGTTATTAAATTGTATTTCTTGTGGTGTGAAAATAATACTGTCATTGCAAGAGTATTTAGTTTGCAACTCATCAATCTTGAAGCTTGTATCTAGGAATTTAAGCTTACCATAAAAGCGAGGTGAACTGGTAGGACCTTCAACTTTCATAAATCCACCCAATCGTCCTTTTAGTTCAGATATATTTCCTTCCAAATAAGGACGAAGTGCATTCATACGCATCGAATCTAAGCTGAGACTTAGATTAATTGAATCTGATACAGGAAAATAGTCACCTTCAATATTAATCTCTCGCTTATTGTTATGAATCGCATATGATTTAATAGATAGCTTTTGTTCAATTTTATCCCAATCACTTTTAAGATGGAAATCTCCAATAGTATCACTATTAAAAGTTAAATTATCTAGAATAAGGTCAGATTTAGTTAGGCGATCTCCATAGAAGTCAGAGAGTTGAAAGTAGCCTCTAGTATTACCATCAATGCCTAAACTTTTGCCGTTAGTAATCGTATTTATATTCTTCAAGCTGATATTATTGATCTGACATTTAATCATGTCTTCAACTTGAGTTGAAATCTTGCCATCTATAGATAGAAATTGTTCATCTTGCCTAATCTCAAATTGGTCGATAGTATAGCTTGTACTGTCTATTTGAATGTGTGATTGACTTATTTGCCAAGTCCTATCAGAAAGAATCAAAGTGCTGGGTAGAATATCAATTTCCCATTTCGGATCTGAATTCAGTTTTTTAGAACTGGCAGTTCCCATGACAGATAAGGAGCCACTATATGTTTTTGCACCCCAGTTATTCCAGTTTAAATCGTATTTAACTTGGTTCTTTTGGGCTTCAATCTGATGTGAAAGATTGAAAATGTTATAATCATTGGTGAAAGATAATTTATCGCTACGTCCCTTTAAACTGAGTTTATTGTTGTTGGTGTTCAAGCTTACCTTAATTCCTTCAATATATTTTGAGTCGTAATTTAAGGATGGAATGTCAAGTTCAAGGTTTAAGGAATGCTCTTTTGCATTAATTTTCCCACTCAGTTGACTTTGGGGTGCTAAGCTTATTTCAGGATAGATTAGTTCGGTCAACTCTGCGTTTTCCTTTAATAACAGATCGAATTCAAACTTATTGGTTGAGTCTATTTTAGTGTATGATGAATCAGGAGCATAGGCTGGTAGGTAGTAGTATATCATGTTTGATAAGGATGAAACGAGCTTATCAAGTTCGTAGTTTCCTTTCACATTTAAATCTGCTAAATCTGATTTTAAATTGAATTGTTTGAGTTCTGGTGTGGTTTTAGAATCGATTGTAATCTTATCTAAATTGAATTCTCCTCTGTCGTTTTTGTATTTAATATCATCGATCAAAATATTACCATTAGCATTATCAAATCGTGCACCTGTAAAGTTTGCATTTAAGCTTAAACTGAGTTCCGAGAGTTCATCTTTTGTATTAAGATGTAAAGGAAATAATTTAGCATTCTTCAATTGAGAATTGAAATTAACTACTGGAGTCTCCTTTGAAAGGTCGATTTTACCTGTAAAGTCAAGCCCTATATTTGGGTCGAGAAGTGAGATTTTACCATCGAAATGTTTATCAGCAAAATACCCGTCGAGTGATAAGTTCTTGTATTCGTAATCAAAGAAATTGAATTTTCTGATATTACCTTTCATTACACCTTGAGTCACATCTTTAGAGGTGGATCCCTTTAAGGCAACATTCATTGATACTTTTCCAATCTTTTCTTGACCTAAAAGGTGTCCAAGGTTAAAATCTTGAGTATTTATATCACCTGTGAAACTTAGGTTGTTTTCTATAAGGCTGGGCTTGAGTAAAATATCAGTTCTGATATTACCCTGGTCAGTTTGGAAATTTCCATAAAAGACAAAATCGTTAAGAAAACCATTGAACTTTCCTTGATAATGTATGAGACCCAAATTATCTAGCTGACTAGGAAGTTGAATATAATTGTCCTCATAGTTAGGGATGTAAATACTCTCAATGTCTGAAATGCTAGTTGTAAGATCTTTAAAATCAGCTTCGAGGTATGAGTCGGCAATACTAGGGAGACCATTCATATAGAATCGGCCTTTGAAGCTGGTTTGATTCCCATAAAGGATATTAATATTCTGCCCCTTTAAATCATAAATTGTTCCATACACATGACCAGATAAGAAACCGTATTCCCTAAAGCCTAAAAGTCTGTCGTTAAAATAAGCCAGATCTTCGAAATTAATTTTTGATGATTTAATTTGAAAATCAAGCTTCATTTTTTTAGTAAAATGCCTCCAGTAGCCTTGTCCACTTTCATAATTTAAAAGTATCTGTCGTGCAGAAACATTACTTTTAGTTGAACTCATGGTCACACCTGACATACCCCATTGTGTTGGTGTAATCCAAGAATGAGTTTTAAAATCTTTTAAAACAAAGCCTGATTTTTCAATACAACTCATATGTTTTAAATCAAAAACAACAGAATCGCCAATGATTTTAATCTTACGAGCTTGAAGTTTGATGTTTTTAACATCAATGTCGTCGTAATTCATGCCAAAAGCTTGTTTTTTTGCATGAATTGTAACAAAACTGAAATGAGAATTTATTAAGTCGAGGTTTGAAACATTAATATTCCAAGGTTTCCCTTGTATCAATGTATCTTGGACTTCTTGTTTTTTTGAAAGAGAATCGATAAAAACTTGAAGGTTTTGTTTTCGATCTTCACCCTCGTACAAATTAAAATATGCTTTATTTAGGATCAGCTTGCCTATATACGCTTTTCTTGTTTTGAAATCTATTGAATCAAGTTTGGATTTCAACTCTCCAACATAAACTAAAGTATCCTTTTTATAATCTTCAATGTAAATACCTTTGAGGATGATGTTTTTAAAAGGAGAAAAGTCTACACCTTCTATTGTAACAGGAGTATGGGTCTGTTCAGATATATATATGGCTATCTTTTGACTAATATACGTTTGTACGCGAGGGCTCAAAAATATTAGATATGTCAATATAAGCACCATAATGATACTTGCTATGGACCAAATTGATATTTTGAGGAATTTTTTAATAGTTTTGTGCTTTTGAGTGCAGTTGCACAAAATTAGATAAAAAGAAATAGAAAACAGCTAGTGTAAGCTGTGATTATAGTCTTTTTTAATGTTTTTAAGTTAATTTTTAATTTGATGAGTATAACGATATTAGGAATTGAATCATCATGTGATGATACGTCGGCTTCGGTTTTACGCGATGGTGTGATTCATTCTAACATTACTGCCACTCAAACTGTGCATATGGCATATGGTGGAGTTGTGCCAGAGTTGGCATCTCGTGCCCACCAGCAAAATATTATTCCGGTAGTTGATCAAGCTTTAAAAGAAGCCAATGTGACAGCTGATGAAATTGATGCTGTTGCCTTCACACGAGGACCTGGATTGCTGGGTTCTTTGATGGTTGGTACCTCTTTTGCTAAGGGCTTTGCTCTATCAAAGAACATTCCTCTAATAGAGGTAAATCATCTAAAAGCTCATATTCTTGCTCACTTTATTGATGATTTAAAAAACACTTACGATCATCCTAATTTTCCTTTTTTAGCACTTTTAGTTTCAGGTGGCAATTCGCAAATTATCATTGTGAAAGATCATATGGACATGGAAGTCATTGGTGAAACGATTGATGATGCCGCAGGCGAAGCCTTTGATAAATGTGCAAAGGTTATGGGAATTTCTTATCCAGGAGGACCTATAATTGATAAGCGATCGAAGGAAGGCAATCCATTGGCTTTTGAATTTAGTAAACCAAAAATCCAAGGGCTAAATTATAGCTTTAGTGGATTAAAAACCTCATTTTTATATTTCCTTCGCGATAGAGTTAAAGAGAATCCTAATTTTATTGAGGAGAATATGAATGATTTGTGTGCATCAATTCAATATACGATTGTTGATGTCTTGATGAATAAAGTAAAAAGAGCTGTTCGTGAAACAGGCATTAAGGAAGTTGCTATCGCTGGAGGTGTTTCTGCTAATTCAGGTCTTCAGAATGCGATGAAGGAAGCTGCTGTTAAAATGGGATGGAAAGTTTATATTCCACAGCTAGGTTATTCACTTGATAATGCTGCAATGGTTGCTATAACAGGGTATTTTAAATATCTGAAAAAAGATTTTGTGGAACAGGATACAGCTCCTTTTGCAAGAATGACTATCAAATAAAATTAAACAGCCTTGAAATATTTTTTCAAGGCTGTTTTTATATCATTCGAATTGATTCTAGTCTGTTGTAATATTTAGATAACCTTTTAAAACCATGATGGCTTCATCAGAAAAATCCTTAAGGCTAATTCGATATTCTTCTTGTTCCTTCGTTAATACAATGAGTTCATTATTAATAAGCTTGAATTCTTTAACATCTTTTCGGTAGATTTTTGTTCGCCTTTTAAACCACCCATATTTATATTTTATCCTTCGTGAGTTTATTTTTAGATATTCACGAGGATGCATAAACTTACAGCCTAATAGAATTCCGACAGTATATATCGATGCAATAATGATTAAAAATGGTGCAAAATATTTACATAGATAGATAACCTCGAAGTATCTTACAAAAAAGTATAATACAATAGCAGTGATGATAGATGCAATACCAATGGCTAATTGTTTACTCTTACCATTAAGTGCTTTAATCTTATGACTTCGGATATCGTATTCGAATTGAAGCATGGCAGTTTGTTTTTAGTATTTGATTCAAGTTACTTAAAATTGAACCAACATAAAAACCTTTGTCTGAATTCGGGACAAAACCATTTATTCTTCAATCAGAATTTGTGAGAATAAGTTATTTTGTTGAATCATATCAGAATAAGAATTGGAGATGAAATCTTTTGGGTTGACTTGAAGTAATTTAATATAAATATTGCATTGCTCTTGAAGTGAATCCTTAGAGAGCTTATTATCTTTGTTTGAAGCTTCAATTTCTATAAATGTTCCTAGATTTTTGACTGTGTCTAAATGGAATTTCACATTATCAATAAAAAATATCTCTCTATCTTTCTCAACAATGCATTTGTTGCCAATCGCATTTTCTAAAATCGTTTTAAGACTAGAATCTACCTCGGTTTTATAAAGTGTGAATTTACTTTCTTTACTTCCTTGAGTATTTTCTCTTTCGTAATGGATCAAGTTGTTTTCAATATTTCCTTCACGAAGTTTTAAACGCCCCTTGTTAGAATTGAAATAGGTGTCTTTTTGATGATCTATACCTTTGAAATCTGCATTTTGACTTTTAAGGATGTCTCTAACTTTGTTTAAGTTGGAACAGCGAGCTTTGATTTCTATATTTATTGGCATGGTCTATTTTGAATAAATTTATGGCTCAAAAGTAGATATAAATTTGATATGAAGACGATTTGTTTAGTTTTGAGATAGTACAAGTTCTATAATCTTGTCAGCAATTTGATGAAGAGGCGTAATAAACTGTGGTTTTGCTATTTTATAAGCTTCTGAAGGCATGATTCTAGCGATAGCATTTTCAGGATCTTCTACGATACAAATTCCGCCCAAATCATTTATCTGAAGTAAACCATTGGCTCCATCCTGATTTAAGCCCGAAAGGACAACACCAATAAGATTTTGTTTGTAGCACCAAGCTGCCGTTTCGAATAACACATCGATTGAGGGTCTTGAATGATTGATTTTAGGATCGGTTGAAAGAGCAAAGGTTTCGTCACACTCAATTAATAAATGGTAGTTTGGTGGTGCAAAGTAGACTGTTCCAGGAGAAATAGGCTCTTTTTCTTCAGCCTCCTTTACGAATAGTTGGCTGATGTCATTAAGAAAACGAATAAAAGAATCGTTTTGATTGTCTCCAATATGGAGAACAACGATTACTGCCAAAGGGAAATCCTTAGGTAGTAGAGGAATAATAGCCTTTAGGGCTTCTAAGCCTCCAAAAGAGGTGCCTATTACTAAAGCTTTATACATGATTTGCTTAGGCTTTTCTTATAAATCTTTTGTTTATCATCCACATTTGAGAAACAATTCTCATTGGTTGTGAATTTCAAACTTTCCTTTGATCCCAGACACAAATGTCCACTAGATGACAGACTCTCATGGAATAAGTTGATCACCTTATTTTGCAAATCTCGATTGAAATAAATGAGAACATTGCGACAAATAATAAGGTTTACTTCGGCAAAAACAGAGTCTGTCACGAGGTTGTGATCAGCAAATACGACTTTTTTAACCAAGGATTGATCCAATTTGATTGATCCATATTTCATGGTGTAAAAATCTGATAACTTAGATTTTCCTCCAGATTTCGCATAATTTCTCTCAAATTGGTCAATGTCACGAATAGGGTATATGCCTTGTTTGGCTACTTCCAGAACTTTTCGGTTAAAATCGGTAGCATAAATCTGACAACGGTCTAGAATGCCTTCTTCTCGTAAAAGTATAGCAAAGGAATAGACTTCTTCACCCGTTGAACAACCTGCATGCCATATTTTAATAAATGGATATGTTTTTAGATTTGGAATAACATGTTCTCGAAATGAAGCATAAAATTCAGGATCACGGAACATTTCAGTGACATTGATGGATAAATCCTCGAGTAATTCGATAAAGAAATCTTTCGAACGTAAAATCTTATCCTGCATTTGAGAGATACTTTCCAAATTGCTGATAGCTAATCGATGTACCAATCGTCTTTTAATATGAGAACGGGAATATCTTCGAAAATCATATCCGTACTTCTGATAAATGGCTTCAAGGATCAAAGGTATTTCAATGTCGATATTATCAAATTTTTCAAGTTTATCCAGATTGCTTGCCATTTTAATGAACAGTTTTGATTCCTTTACTCAAAACACTCTTTAAACCATCTTCTTTAAATGGCTTGCTTAAAAAATTATCCATACCTGCATCAAGGCATTGTTGTTTGTTTTCTGATGAGGCATTTGCAGTTAGCGCAATGATATAAGTTGAGTTGGTAATATTTTCATTTGTCTCATAGCTCCTAATTTTAGCGGAAGCATTCAGTCCGTCAAGTACTGGCATTTGCATGTCCATAAGAATGATATCATATCTCTTCTCTTTGTACATTTGCAGGGCCTCAAGGCCATTTTTAGCAACATCACAAGTTAAACCTAAGTGTCGAAGAGTTAAAACGGCGACTTTCTGATTGATTGGGTTATCTTCTGCCACAAGAATTGTGAGGTCTTGTGATAGTTCATTATTATTGCTTGGACCTGTTGTTATTTCGTGTTCTTTATATTCGAATTTGAGTTCAAACATGAACTCTGAACCTACATCTTGTTTACTTTGAAGTGTAATCTTACCACCCATCAAATTGGTTAGATTCTTTGAGATTGCAAGTCCTAGTCCAGTTCCTCCATATTGCCTGGAGATAGAACTGTCAGATTGTGTGAATTCTTTGAATAATTTCTTTTGTGCCTTTTCATGAATTCCAATACCGGTGTCTTTTACTGAGAATAAAAGAGATACCCACTCTTTGTTTTTATCAAGCAATTTAATTGATACATTAACATCACCTTTAAGGGTGAATTTAACCGCATTGTTGGTTAAGTTCATGATGATCTGGTTCAGTCTAAAAGAATCTCCTCTAAGAACTCGTGGAACATCTTTGTCAATATCTATGTTAAAACGAATTCCTTTTTCAACGGCTCTGTAGTTAAGAAGCTGATAGATCGTGTCACATAATTTTCTAATATCAAAGTCAATACATTCCAGGTCGATCTGTCCTGCTTCTATCTTTGAGAAATCTAGAATATCATTTATGATTTGTAAGAGATGTTCGCCTGATGTTGTTACAACATTGAGCATATCTTGATGTTCTGAGTTTTCAGTCTCATTTTGCATTAATCGCGAAAGGCCTAATATGCCATTCATTGGAGAACGTATTTCGTGAGACATATTAGCCAAGAACATTGATTTAGCTTGAGTGGCGTCTTCCGCTTTATTTTTGGCTAAAATAAGTTCTTCATTTTTCTCCTCAAGGTATTTTAAAACAAGGTCTAATTCTTTTCTTTGTCTATAAAGATCAAGAAAAACACTCACCTTTCCTTTAAGAACTTCCGGGATAATAGGCTTTGGTATAAAGTCTACAGCTCCTGTTTCTATGCCTTTTACAATATGATATTCACTTTGATGAATTGCAGAAACAAAGATTACAGGAAGGTATTTAGTCTTCTTTCTGTGACGCATGAGTTCCAAAGTTTCATAGCCATCCATACCAGGCATTTGTACGTCAAGAATTGCCATTGCGAATTCATACTTCAGTGTATGTTTTAATGCCTCTTCACCAGAAAAAGCTCTGACAATTTCAACATCGAAATCGCTAAGAATATATTCAAGACTGATTAAATTCTCTTCCTTATCGTCTACGATTAGTATTTTATCCTTATTCATAACTTAATTGTATAACCAAATTTTTAACATCGAGAATAACTTGTTTTCATCAATAGGCTTCGATAGATAATCGTTAGCTCCATGATGTATTGCTTTATCATAGTCTTCTTTCATAGCCTTGGCTGTGGTGCAAATAATAGGAATATTCTTAATCTCTGGAGTTTTCCTGATATGCTCAATGGCTGTGTATCCATCCATTTCGGGCATCATAACATCCATCAAAACTAAATCTATATTTTTGTTTTCTTTCAGTACTTCGAGTGCGATTTTTCCATTCTCGGCCTCAAGTACTTCCATATCTTTATCTTCAAGTATTTTGCCTAGGGCAAATATGTTTCTAATCTCATCGTCAACAACTAATATCTTTTTACCCTTAAAAATGGATTCATCAATTTCACCTATTGTTTTTGCAAGAACTTGAGGGTTTTTAATTGCGACATGATGTAAGAAGAGAGTGACTTCGTCCATTAGACGAACATCTGATTTGATTCCCTTAAGAATTATAGCATTTGTGTATTTGCTTAGCTCACGATGTTCTTCTCGTGAGAGTTCTTTCCCTGTATAGATGATCGTGTTAGGAATCGTAATGTCTAGTTTTGATAATTTTTGCAATAATTCATGCCCCGAAAAATCAGGTAAACCTAAATCAAGAATGACGCAATCATATTGTTTGTTTTTTATCTGTTCTAGTGCGGCAGAACCACTTTCAGCTTCATCAATCTGTGCATGGGTTTGCTGTAGTAAAGTGTGAATTACTTTTCTTGTTAAGGCACTGTCTTCGACGATCAATATATGTTTTGAATCAGAGAAAATTTGTCTGTTAATTTTGTTCATTGCCGAATCAAAATCAATGGCATTTACAGTAGTTAGCAGTTCTTTTTTATCATTTTTCAGCCCATCTATTGGAGAGACGATATGAAGAGGCAAATTAGATGTCAGTGGGTTTTCTTTTAATTTTGCTAACTGTTCGTCACCATTCGTTAATAAAAGTTTGGAAGCAATAATGATAGAAGTAGGTTGGTATTTCTCTACCAAAGGCATAGCGGACTTTATATCGGAAGCAGCTACGGCTTGAAAATCATTTTTATGAATAAGATCTAGAAGTTTTTCTGCTTTCTTTTTTTCTGGATGAATTAGAAGTACCATAGCTTTTGTTTGGAACCGATCTCTGTCATCATCAATGTATTTTGTAATATCTTCAGTGTTTACTTCTACAGTTTTAGGAAGTTCAACTTTAGTAGGTGCGGCAATTCCGTCTGCACAATCTAAAGAGCCTTGATTGGGTTCAATAGGGATAATAACTGTAAATGTTGAGCCTTGATTAATCTTACTCTCTAAGTGAATTTCACCACCTAGCATAAAGGCTAATTCCTTTGAGATAGATAGGCCTAAGCCTGTTCCACCATATTTTCTTGATGTACTACTATCTGCTTGTTGGAACGCTTCAAAAATGGCTTCTTTCTTGTCATCATGAATACCGACTCCAGTATCTGTTATCGAAATGGAAAGAGCTTGCGATGGATCAAGATCATTTCGTCTAAGTGCTAGCTTTTCATCATGCTTATTAAAAGAGACAGTAATACTTCCTTTTGCCGTGAATTTTAGGGCATTTGAAAGTAAGTTCTTGATGATTTGTGATAATCTTAATCTATCACTAACAAATGAAGTTGGTATATCCTTTGAAATCTCAACTGAAAGCTCTAATTTTTTCTTTTCTGCCTGGTGTTTAAAATCGAGCATGATTTCATGTTTGATATCTGCTGCATTGGTAGGAGCAAATTCAATATTCATTTTACCTGCTTCAATTTTTGACAAATCAAGAACCTCATTGATTAGCTGTAAAAGATCCTTACCGCTTTTGTGAATTATTTCAGCAGATTCAATATCAGATTTGTTTAGGTTACCCTTTTTGTTCTTAGTAAGCATCCCCGATAGAATCAATAAAGAATTCAAAGGTGTACGTAACTCATGTGACATATTTGCTAAGAAGTCAGACTTGTATCGATTTGTTTGTTCAAGCTCTGTAGCCTTTAATTCAAGTTCAGTATGAGTTTGAGATAGGTTGAGGTTTTTTTGTATAATCTCATCTTTTTGAAGCTCCAATTGATTGGTACGCTCCTCCAATTCTTCATTGGCCACTCTTAATTCTTCTTGTTGAACCTGAAGTTTCTTTTCGTTTTCGGTTAATATTTTGGTGTGCTCTTCAAGTTCTTCGTTGGCCACTCTTAATTCTTCTTGTTGAACCTGAAGCTCTTTGGCTTGATCCTGAGTTGTCATTAATAAACTTTCAAGACGTTCACGAGCAATTGAGGAAGCAATATTTACAGTTATTGTTTCATTGGCATTGTCAAGGAAACTAATTTTATGAGGCTTGAACTCGCGAATTGAAGCCAATTCCATTACGCCCCATAGGCGATTATTAAAAAGGAGAGGTATCAATATGATTTCTTTAGGACTAATCTCTCCAGTTCCTGAGAAAATGGTGAAATAATCTTTTGGAAGATCTTTAATGTGTTTGATTTCTCTACTTTCGGACATTGATCCAATCAAACCATGCCCTTTTTTTATGAATTTAAACTGATTCTTGTCGGGTAAACCATGTGATGCAACAAGATTAAACGCTTCATTAATTTCATCATAAAGATATAAAGCACCCAGTTCAGCATTAAGGAAGTTGATTGTAAATTCAAGAGCGTTACCTGAAACTTCAGTCGTTTCCTGATCGCCACGTAATTTCTCGTTAAGTTGATTCATTCCTGTGCGGAACCAATTGGTTTCTTTATTCCTTTGGTGTGCCGCTTCAAGTTGGTCAATAATCTTATTGAAGGTATGTGTAAACTCATCAACTTTAGAGCGAGGCTTAAGTTTAACACTGTAGTTACCTTCAGCTACTTTTTGAATATTGTGAATAATACGTGAAAAGCCAAATTGAATTTCGTTAAAAGATTGTGTCAAAACACCAAGTTCACTATTACTCTTCAAGCTCAATCGTTTTTGAGGAATCCCTTTGTTTAGAAGATTAAAATTTTTCACTAAAGTAGCAACAGGTTTTGATATCGATCTGTTGATGATATATGATATGCTCGATATGAAAACTGCGATAAGGAATATAAAAAAGCTAATGACATATATCAGAGCTTTGTTTACTTTGTTTGATAATTGATCCGTTTCTCTGGCAAAGTCTCCAAAGTGGTTCTTTAATCTATTAATATCGTTAAGAAGTTCTTTATTGACGATACCCTCTTTATGATTTTCGATATGTTTCTGAATACTTAAGCCAATTTGATAGCCATTTTTAGCAATTGCCTGATTCTCTTCCAGTTTATGAGGGGCATATTTACTAAGGAGCTTTAACCTGTTGTAGAAAGTATTGACAAGATCTTCATTAGGTTGTTGTATTGTAGGGAAAGAACTGTAGAATAATTTGGTGAATTCTTTCTTCGATAAATCTTGAAGGTGTTCATCAATTTTCGAGAAATTATATGCCATAAAGTTAGCAGCCTTAATATCATTAAGTGCTGATGTGTATAATGCCTCGTCACCAGTATGGATATATTTATAGTAATCTTGAATACCACTACTGAAAGTATTATTGTGAATACGATCTGCATTCATGAAAAGAGTCAATACTCGACTTGATTGGAAAAAGAAATTTGCCAGTAAGCCAAGTAGAATTATACTTGTAACTGAAACAATTGTTAAAAGGAATAAACGTGATTTTATTTTCCAATCTTTAAACTTAGATATTGGCAAGTTCATGATAGTCGTCAGTGTTTGTTGTATAAATGGACTCTTAAAGATGCGCAAAAATAGTAATAAAATAAAATGAACTAACTATTTACTTACACGAATAGCTTTGAAAAATAGGTTAAATTGTTAATTATTCATCTTTTAGGATTTTTATAAAAAATATATTGCTCAATATATATTTAACTGTAGCTTTATATCTTCATTCAAAAACGAAAAAAAACAATAAAATCATGAAGCATATTTTGTTAATCATCTTCTTATCTTTTAGCCTTTTGCTTTCAGCTCAACATAAAGATTTAAGTAAGCTATATTTAAAAGGTGAATTCGAAAAAGTAATTGAAAAAGGGATGCTGAAACTTGAGCAATCACCTGATGATGTGATTATTAATATGATTGTTGGTAGAGCTAATGTGGCTATAGGGAAGTATCAGACTGCTATACCCCTTTTGAAGAAAGCTTTAGATGATAAAACTGCACTGCCTTCTACAATATCGTGGAGCATGGCAGAATTAGGTAAGGCTTATTATCATACTGGACAGGTGAAAATTGGGGTAGAGAATTTGAGAAAGGCTATGGATATGAAGGCTACTCGAAATTGTACTCGTTTTGCTCATAATCAATTGATGCGTTTTCAAGAGAACAAATTTTTTCAAAAATGGAAGGTTCGTGAAACAGATCATATTCGTTTTCATTTTCAGGATGAATCAATTATTGAGAATGTAGAAAATTATATGAAGCAACACGAAGATGCTTATCTGGATGTTAATAAGTTTTTCAAGACAGTTTTGCCTAAGAAAATTGATTTCTTTGTTTGGAAGGATAGGGAAGAGGCATACGATTTGTTTGGTAGACCTTTGGGCTTTGCTAATTCGGAAAGAAAGATTATAAATGCATGGTATAAACAAACTAAGGGACATGAAATTTGCCATATTCTTTGTGATATTGCTATTCAACCTAAGAAGAAAACAAAATTGATAAATGAAGGGATTTGTGTGTATTTTGATCAAACATCCCGAAACAAAATGGATCAAGCTAGAAAAGTATCACCTAAAAAAGAGTTTCATTTGCTGGAACTGTGGGAATCACCAACGCAGTATGAAAGAGATTTATCTTACCCTATGGGTGGTGCATTTATCGATTTCCTCATTCATAAAGGAGGAAAAGATAAGCTTAAGAATCTCTTAAAGGATCAGACAATAGAAAATGCAGAGAAAATATATCCAAATTTTAAAGATCTGGTTAAGACTTTCGAAGCAATGCTTGAGCGTTAATTCAAAATATTAGCGATGAATAAAAAAAACGCAAGGTATTGACCATATCAATCCTTGCGTTTTTTTTGCTTTTGATTCTATAAACGTTTATTCTTAATTTAGAACTTGCTTAGGGAATGTCATAATAAACACACAGCCTTGTTCGAGTTCGCTTTCAACCCATATTTCCCCTTGATGCTTATCAACAAACTCCTTACAAATAAGTAAACCAAGTCCAGTTCCTTTTTCTTCTTTGGTTCCAACGGTTTGAACCTTGGTATCTATTCGGAATAGTTTGGCAATATTATCAGCACTCATGCCAACACCAGTATCCTTTATAGAGAGTTTAATGTCGGTTGGACGGTCTTCTGAATAAATACTTATGGTACCATTTTCAGGCGTGAATTTGATTGCATTAGAAATCAAGTTTCTGAGAAGGCTGGTTAGCATATTATCATCTGCAAAAATCTTCATGTTTGAACAATCTAAAATCTTCAATTCTATTTTTTTCTGACTGGCTTGATATGAGGCGAAAGAAATTGAATCTTGAATGATTTCTTGAAGATTGAGATGTTCAGGATGAAAAGGAATTTGATCAGACTGACTCATAGCCCATTCCAACATTTTTTCTAAAAGGTTAAAGTTTAATCTTGCTGAATGTTGAATATCTTTGATTAATTCTAGTTTTGTTTCGTCGTCGAACTCATTGTAGCTTGTGCACAAGATGTTTGAAAAACCAATAATGGCATTGAATGGGTTTTTTAGATCGTGGGCAATAATAGAAAGAAACTTATCCTTTGTCAGATTTGCTTCTTGCAATTTATCAGCAGTGACATTAAGCTCGGTCAGTGTTTTTTTGAGTTCTGTAGTATCGTAACCAACAGCAATTGTTAAATTTGAAGGTGTTGTAAACCCAGCCCAAAATTGGTTTCTCTGTTCTTGATTCTTATTGGTGATAGTAAATTCATTAAACTGACCACTTGGATTAGAGAAATTATTTTTAACGTGATTATATTCCTCTTTGTTTTTTATAAGCTTTTCAAAAGGATTATCCATGGTTTTTACTTCATCCAATGTATAACCTGTAGCTCGTTCACATTCTTTATTCCAAAGGGCAATTTCACCGTCTTTGCCTAAGCCAAATATCATGATAGGCGCTATTTCGAAAAGGGATTTAAATTGCAGTTCACTCTTCTTGAGTTCTTCATCTGCAATAAGTTTATTCTCTATGATTTTATTGGTTGCGTCTGCAATTGCGTGGAATTCAGAGTAGTTTAATTTTGTTTTGTCAATATTAGAATTCGACTGGATCGCTTTCTTTAGTAAGCGAATAAAGGTTGCAGTATTCTTTTTGGTTTTATGAGTTACATATCTGAATATCAGAATTAAGATTAAATGGATAAGAATGATAAGTATTAGTATGTTTGTTGCCTTTTTAATTTGAGCATTTTGCATTTGTTGAATGCTACTGTTTATATCTGCTTCTATAAGTGAAAGATCGAACCAAGCGCCTACAACCCAGTTCCATTTGGTGTATCCCTTTACATAGGAGATGTTTTTATCAATTTGATTATTATCCTCGTTAAGCCAGTCAAAATTAGTGAATCCGCCATCAGGCATTTTTGATGCTTCAATTTCAGCTTTAATTATTTCAAAGCCTTTAGCATCCTTTAATTTAAGTATGTTTTCCCCATTACTGTAGTGTTTCGTGTTTGAGAGAACTACATTTCCATCAGTATCGTTAATGAAAATTTGTTGATTAACACCATATTGTATGTTCTTGATGTATTGAATTGCCTCTTTTTTTATGTCTCCTTCAATATCAGGAATGTATTCGCCTGTACCAATAATAATATTGAGCGGTTTAAATAAACGAACATAGATTACTGATGGGGAGGTAAATGACTTATCGGTCGTTAAATTTGTTGATTTTTCTCGAATAAAGCCCTGCCCATATTGAGTTGCAATTCTTATTTCTTCCTGAACGATTGCTTTTTCTGGTGAATCTTTAAGTTTTAAGAAATTGGTGCCTTCAAATTCAGGATGTGCGGGGTATAGCATCTCTTCACCATTTGTATTAAGGATAAAGTAGTCACCTCTGATTTCTTCTGATCTTAATGGTCGTAATGCTTCTCTAATGATTTGTGTGATAGCTTGCTTGCTGTATATGTGTTTATTCTTTTTGTATATATTTTCGGCTAAAACATAGGCCTGATCAACTCGATAGGTTAAGTATTCGTTAATTTTATTGATTCTAATATCTCGGCTAATGTTTATGTGTTCAATGACTTGATCAACCTCGTTTTTAATCAATTGCTTTTGAGCTTCTACATGGGCTTGTTTACTCTCCTTGCTTTGTTTTTCGAAAGTTTTGTATTCGAAATAAAGGAAGAGACTACTTGTTACAATTGCCGAAATAGCAAAGAATACAACAATGTATAAAAGAAAGGTTTGCGGTATAGATAGGGCTTTTCGTTTTAGCATAGGGAATAATAAGGGTTTGCAATTGATCAGCTACTAAAATACAATTATTATTAACGAATTGTCTGTTTATTTGGAAAAAGAATCAGTGTAAATAAGCCTGTTTATTTATGTCAGCTTTCTGCGTGTATACTCTAGAGGTTCTCTATTCCATATCTTGTTTATTATGTAGCTTTTAACTTTTATAAGAGAAGGAAAGGTTTTGTTTAGTTTTTGGGTGTAATCTAAGTTTTACGTAAAGTTTGACTGTTATTTTGTTTTTCATAAATTTGATGTGTCTAATATTAATCTCTAATTATGAATGCAACAAATTTTGAATTGAGTTTTAATGCCTGCAGACCTTTTTCTTCAACAAAAAGGAAGACTTATTATTCGTTGGGAATCGTCGAAATGCTTGTAGGCTCAGTTGGGATCTTTCTTGTGGAATACCCTATGTCTCGATTTTATATGATTTTTCTTGCTGGTGGTATTTTGAGTTTCCTTATAGCTGCTTATGGTAAGAATATGATTAAAGAATCTAATTCAATTTGTATTAATCCTCAGAATGTTACCTTTAAAAACGTTTCACAACGAGCCAGGAATCTTGAAGTTGAGAATTTATACGATCTTATTATAGAGAAAAATAAGGTTGAGTTTGTTACTAAAGATCAAAAATACAGTCTCTACGATTTTTCAATTTTTACGCAAGATCAAAAGAAAGCTTTATATCGTGTTCTGAAAGAGTTGAAAGAGAACTTAGGCTAAATTGTAAGGGAGAAAAGTGAGAATGCATGTATCTTTCCTCTTTATTACTTCTAATACAAAACGAATTCAGAATGAGACAGATTTATCTATTGATACTACTAGCCACTATTGCTTTGAGTTCATGCACTGGGCCTAAGTCGAATGAGTGTGAAATTGTTTTGGGTGATACCATCCGAACAGCAAGTGGTTTGCAATACTATTACGAGAAAATGGGTAAGGGTAGAAAAGTTGAGGCTGGGTCTGAAATGGCGACCTATCTTAGTTTAAAAGTAGGCGATGATGTGGTTTGGACTAGTGCTGATCAGCCTGATTCTTTATTTACTTATATAGCAGGGTATACCAGATTGATTAAAGGTTTTACAGAAATGAGTATGTTGCTTAGAGAAGGTGATGAGGTGATTGCGATTCTACCGGACTCCTTGGCTTATGGCGCTAAAGGCGCTGGAGATATTATTCCACCTCATGCGACTTTGGTTTACGACAAGTTTATAGTGGTAAGGGTTGATGAGCCTAAAGGCATAATGGCTGATACGCTACTTAAAGCAATTGAAATTGGTGGCGAGAAAGCTGTAATGGAAAAATATAAAGAAATAACAACATCGGCCGATTCTAATAAATTCCACAGAGGGCAAGATCATTTGTATAGATTGTGGGACAAATTGAGTAAAGCCAATCAGCACAAGAAAGCAGCCGAAGTGGCAGCTTGCTTTGCCGATGCTACAAATGATAATAAGCTTTGGTACAAAATGGTGCTTTCCTTGGAAAACTTAGGCGAATTTAAAGAAGCGAAAGAGAACTTGGAGGTGCTAATTGGTAAAGAGCCAACAAATAAGGAATTTACTGATAAGTTGGTTGAGATGAATGCGAAACCTTCGCTAAAGTAGTTGTGAATAGTAATTAGAATTTTTTAAAATTAAAGGACATCGACCATGGAAAAGGATACAGACTTAATTGAAATTTACAGAGGAAACCCTATTAATTCTGAAATTATTAAGGATATTTTAAACGATAATGGCATTATTGCAAGCATGACTAACCAGATGATGGGAAGTATTGCACCCTTTTATGTGGCTGCAGGTGGTGTTGATCCTGTTGGAGTCGAAATTTTTGCGAGAGATAAAGAGAAAGCCCTTGCTTTGATTGAAGCATTTAATAAGAGTATACCTGAAGAGTAGATACAAAGGATAAAGGATAAAGCTGCGATCGTAAGGTTGCGGCTTTTTTTTTGTGAAAGTTTCCCGAAGAATTTGCAGTATTAATAAACATACTAGTTTTAGTATGAACCTATACTTGTTTAGCACTCCCTTGGCTCAGGTTGTCCTACTTCTCAGCACAAGAAATTGACTACCTCATCTCTTGAGATTATACAGACTCAATAGATATTTTAAGCTTTTCGACTCGTGGAGAAGTCTTCCGCTGGTCTTGCGAGATGTATCTACAGAGTAGAGAATGTGTTTTGAGCTCTTGGGAGATGTATCTTAAGTCTGGCGGAAAGTCTTTTTAGTCTTCAGAATGTTTTTCACACTCCCAATTGTACATCCCCAAGAGATTCTATAGGCTTCTCTGCTTTAAAGGAAGACTTCCGCTGCTCTTGTTGGGTGCATGTTCTGCTCTAAAGGAAGCTATATTCCTTCTTCAGATACGCATCTTAAGAGCCGAGGAAGTGATCTCTATACCTTAGAATACTTCCTACAGACCTAAGTAAGTACTATTTAGGTCTCAAATGTGTGTCGCAAGACTGGCGGGAGTCTTTTTTATGAACGGAACTATACTTAAACATGTCCAGCGCTAGTCTTCCTTTACTCCTCAGATGTGTGTCTCTAGACTAGCGGAAGTCTTTTTTATGAGGTGAACTGTGTGTATTCATGGAACTATACTTAGAGAAGTGCCGATTATGCAGATGATCGCAGAAAAAGAGTTTGGATTTTACTTTAATCATTTTACCCAATGAGAAAATCTCTAGTACAGCCAATTTGAAATGATATTTTCGTGTTTTACCTGTCGTCTCATATCATGTAGAACAGCTTGTGTATTTATAAAAGGGTATTGCTGTTTTTATAGTTAATTAATCGTAGTGTTTTTGTTGTGTTAATAAATCATCATGTTAAGTATTTACTGAGATGATTGGTTTTGTTCTAGCTTATTGTTGTGATGTTTCATGATTTTTAGCTATTTTTTTCTTTTGTGTGTGTAAAGATGTGTTAATCAATGTTTGGAGTTTGTTTGTGGAAACTGTATATTTAATTTGTTAAAGAGAAGTTGGGTGTTAAGATTATTCTTGTTTGATGTGGGTTGTGAGTTTGTGATTTTTTTTTTTTTTTCAATAATCATATTAACAATTAAAATCTTAACTATGGAAGCATTTCTTTCTTTTATTGGGATCTGGCCCCTAAAGTGGGCGCCTAACTATTGGGCTTTATGTTGGGGCCAAACTATTTCTATTAACGACAATCCTGCACTTTATTCATTACTTGGAACAACTTATGGCGGTGATGGTAGATCTTATTTTAAACTACCTGACTTTCGTGGAAGAGTTCAGGTTGGTTATGGATCTGGAATAGGTTTAATTCCCACTACTATTATGGGCCAAATAGGAGGGGTTGAAAAGGTGCAATTAACACAAAACGAAATGCCTACTCACACCCATGCAGCAGCTCTTTCTTCTGTTTCAGTATCGTTTAAGGCTAGCGATCAGCCCGGTACAGAATCAAAACCAGGCGAAAATAATGCTAAAACAATTGGAGCAGGTGCTGGAAAGTATGCTGCTACCCTTTATAACACAGAAGTACCTAATGTTAGCTTGGATGGTGTGTCTGCAAGCGGTGGTAACATATCGGTAAATAATGCAGGTTTAAGTCAGTATCATGAGAATAGACAACCTTACACTGTTACAAATTATATTATGAGTATGCAAGGAATCTTCCCACCAAGACCATAATAATAATAATAATAAGTCGGGATCAAGCTACTTTTTAGCTTGATCCTTTTTTTACTCCTAGTTAACCCCAACTTCTTTTCTTTATGATTAAAAATATCAAGATAGGTTTTCTGACACCCTATTCCTCCATTTATCCCGAGATGACTCCCAGCCTTATCTCTGGCTTTTATTCTGCCATTCCTGAAAAATATCATTCTGTTTTTCAGATAATACCTGAGTATATCGGACAGGGAGGGGATAAGATAATCATCGAAGCAGCAAATAAGTTGTTGCATTTCCATCAGGTGGATATCCTTGCTGGATTCGTCAGTTATAAAGTTCTGCCTTCTATTATTCCCCATATCGAAAGCAGGCAAAAGGTAGGTTTCTTCTTCGATGCAGGAGAATATATCCCTTATACCCATCATATATCAGACAATGTGTTCTTTAACAGTTTCCAGATGTGGCAGTCACAATTTGCCCTAGGAGATTGGGCTCATAAACAGTTTGGTGATAAAGGTACAGTTATTACCCCCATATACGATAGTGGTTACCATCTGCAATCTGCTTTTCGACAAGGGGCTGTAATGGCGGGCGCCAGTGAATTGGATTTTCATGTACTCAATTATAAGCCTGAAGGTTCGCAAGTGAAAGGACAAATTCAGGAACTATTTCAACAACTCAAAAAAGAAAAGCCCTCATTTATACATGCTCTTTTTTGTGGTAACGAAGCCCTCGAATTCTACGATGAATTCTGCAAATCGGGTTTAAACAAACAGATTCCCCTTATTGTAAGCGCTCATATGGCCTCCGATGAAATACTGAAGCAAGTGAGTAATCTGGATCTGAAATTCTATTCGGCATCCATGTGGAACTATCATTCAAAAGAACAGGCCAATCTTCAATTCAAACAAAAGGTGAACCAATTTGCAGGACAAAAACCCGATTTTTACACCCTTTTGGGTTATGAAACAGGTCTTTTGTTTGAGAAATTGATACCTGATTTCCAAAAAAGAGACTGGCCTGAGATTAAAAAAAGACTCAAAACTGAAACCATTGAAGGACCTAGAGGCAAACGTTCCTTTTTCCTGAATTCAGAATATGCCACTCCCCTTATAGATATCGAAAAGATTGGGTTTCACGCTAACACCGTGACCAAGATCGTTATTGAACAAGGAATAGCCATGCAGTACAATCATGAAACCTACGAAAGGATTCATAAAGAGAATGTCAGTGGCTGGCTAAATCCCTACATGTGCGTGTAAGTTGATCTATTTTCTTAATATATAATTCAACAATTCAGAGTATTCCTAAACCCTAAATTATGAAAGCAACTTCTACCCATTACCCATTTTTTCGAAATGTCAGATATTTATTGGCGATATTTTTATTCCTATCTGGTAGTTTAAGTTTTGGACAGACTACAGAAAACTATTCTGGTGTAGGAACATCTCCTGATGAATCTATTGTAAATGGGATGACTGCATATGAATATGGAGACTTTACATACCAAATTACGGAATTGGATGGACAAGAAACAGACGTAGATCTGTATTGGTGGGTAGTTTGGAGTGAAAGTGGAACTTCAGATTTAGGAGTTACAGGAGCAGACGCAACTTTCGTAAAAACATTTAAGATAAAAAAGACTGATGGGGCTTCTTTTACCGCAACAAGTCTTTGGATCTTTTCAGATTTTGACGACGTAATTATTACAGGATATAATGATAACGCCACCACAGGTCAGACGGTGACGGTTTCCGCTGGTTTTTCAGGAATACAGACACTAAATTTTACAGGGGTTGATGAACTTCGGTTTGAAGGGACTGAAATCATAATTGAGATTGATGATTTTGCGTACACTTTAGGTGCAGCCAATGCCGCCCCCACGGCTACAGCACTTAGTGCCCCAAGCGTAAGCGAAGATGATACAAATGTTGCTTTGGCAGATAACATTCAAGTAGCAGATACTGATGGAGATGACCAGACGCTTACATTTACAATAACCGGAGGAACGCTTACTACGGGAACTACTGGCATTACATTTGGTGGCAATGGAAATGGATCAGCTAGTTTTACGGCTTCAGGTACACTGGCTGCAATTAATACAGCTTTGGATGCTGCTACATTTACTCCTACTCCTAACCTAAGTGGCACTAATGCTGCTACAATTTCTTTTACTACAAACGATGGAACAGACGATTCCAATACAGCGAGCGTTAGCTTTGATATCACTGCTGTTAATGATACTCCCGTTATTTCAATTGACGGATCTGTTTTATCTTATACCGAAAATAATGCAGCTATTCAAATTGATGCTGCTGCAACAGTAACCGATCCTGACGGTGATGCCGATTGGAACGGTGGACAACTAGCTATAGAACTAAACTCTTATATTGATTCATCAGATGAAATTAGTGTTAGTGACACAGATGGTGATGGAATAGCAATTACCATTAGCGGAGCCAATATATTTGCTAATGGCACTGACGTAGGTGATTTAGTTCCCAGTGGAGGAGTAGCGACAGGGGGAACGCAACTCGCTATCGGATTTGATTCTGATGCTACAAATGCCATTGTGCAGCAAGTGTTTAGATCTATACGATATAGGAATACGTCTGATAACCCAGGAACTTCCGAGCGGTGGATAACTATTTCCGCTTTAGATGCAGTTCTTGCCAGTAAAACTGTTCAACGTACAATTGGTGTTACTGCTGTTAATGATGATCCAACCATTTCAGGTTTACCTACCGATATTACAGTTACGGAAGATATTGCAAGTAATGTTGATCTTTCGGCTGCCACTTTAGCTGATGTAGATGCAGGAGCAAATAGTATTGTATTAACTATTACGACATCGACAGGTACACTTTCTGCTAGTACAGGAGGTTCAGTCACTATTGGAGGTTCAGGTACAGGTACGCTTACTTTAACCGGAACAGTTGCCAATATTGATACTTATTTAAATATTGCATCGAATATTAAATATACTGGGGCTAGTAATATAAATGGTAACGATGCTGCTACTTTAAGTGTATCGGCTAATGATGGAGGTTATACTGGAACAGGTGGAGGAACAGATGTTTCTTTAGGAACAGTTAATGTTGATATCACTGCCGTTAACGATAAACCCACAGCAAGTAATTTTTCAGCAACAACAATATATGAAGGAACACCCTATGTTTTTTCTACAGGAAATTTTGCTTATTCAGATGTTGATGGTAATGCTCTGGTTAAGATTACTTTTAATTGGGTACCTGAGAATGGTATATTATATCTTGATGCCGATAATGGAGATGATTATGATGCTGGAGAGGAATTAGCTAATGGAGCAAATGTTAGCAAGGCTAATTTAGATAATGGGAACTTACAATATTTAAATACTGATGGAATAAGCAGTTATTTTGAATTTGTTGTGAACGATGGTATTACCTATAGTGCCTCAATTTACACTGCTACATTAACAGTTTCTTCAGCACCTACGGTAACGCTTAGTTTAGATCCTTCTTCTTCCATAGCAGAAAGCTCTGGAACAACAAATCTAAAAGCAACATTATCTAACAGTTTTAATAAAGATGTAACAGTAAATCTTCTTTTTTCAGGAACAGCAACAGGTTCAGCTACCGATTATACTTTACCTGCATCATCTATAATAATATCAGCGGGTAATACATCTAACTCCATACAACTTTCTTCTGTTAGTGATGCTTTGGATGAAGATAACGAAAGTATTATAATTGATGTTGTGACTGTGACCAATGGTACAGAAGATGGTACGCAACAAGTTACAGCAACAATACTTGATGATGATTATTCACCTACCCTCACTACAAACAGTACCCTCAATATTGATGAGGCAGCAAGTGCTACTCTAAGTTCAGTCTCACACTTAAGTGCTACTGATGCCGATGATAATGATGCAATATTGATTTTTACAGTGACCACCAATACTTCGAATGGTGCCTTAAAGAAATCTGGTTCCATTGTGAATGAAAATGGAACTTTTACACAGGCTGATCTTACAGCTGGTATTATAACTTATGCCCACGATGGCACAAATACTGACACTGACAGTTTTGTTTTTAAAGTCTCAGATGAACATGGTAATGAGTTGACCAATCAGACATTTTCCTTTGTTGTAACAAATTATACTCAAATAGCTTCATTGACTTTACCAGCTACTTCATCAACAGATAACAGTGATTTGAATGTCGATTTCAGCCTTCCCGAGGCTGCAAGCCCTGGTACGCTTAAAATGACCTTTATGCGTACAGGTGGAACTGCCGATGCGTCTGCACCGCATGTTCTTACTTTTGCTACCGGATTCGAATCGGCTACTCAACATATAACTACACTCGATGGAACGGATCTGTCTTCCAATGCCAATGTCGCCAGTGTAACCACCGATGGCAATGATGCCCTTGTTGATGGTGCAATCTACTCTGTTAGCCTGGAGTATCAGGATGTGCTTCTGAATGCAGTTGCATCGATAACATCTGCAGGTTTGACCTATGACAATATAAGTCAGTTGCCCACACTGGCATTGCCA
>NZ_JBFFKR010000002.1:0-52803 GCF_041555295.1 Ancylomarina sp.
CTTAAGCGTGGAGAAAATTGCTCAAATTCTTTTTGAGAAATCGCAATAATTTTACCATCTCTATCAAAAATGATAGCTCTTGAAATAGAAGTTCCCTGATCTAAGGATAAGATATATTCTTGCATAGCTGTCTATATATTAAATGATTATTTCAGAGAATTCGTTTTTTTAAGAATCTTATCTACAGAAACATTCAAAGATCCAACGTATTCATTCATAGTACTAAGAATTGTTAATCCATCCTCAGTAAGCTTATAGTATTTTCTTGGTATACCAGATTCCTGTTCTGCCCATTCTGAAGTTACTAAACCTTCTTTCTTAAGTCTATTTAGAAGTGGATAAATGGTTCCCTCGGCAATTTCGAGTGAAGTAAACTGATTCATATCACTAATGAGCTCATATCCATAACAAGGACGTGAACGCAAAAGTAAGATGATAATATATTCTAGTAATCCCTTCTTATACTGGGATTTCCATTTGGCAATAAAATATTCGTTGTTTTCTGATTCCATAGTACCAAAAGATTGTTCATCTCAATATCGAGATATCAATTGTCTTAAGATCTAATCATGTATCATATGATTAGTATTAGCGTGCTTTATGATTCGAATAAGCTATAAAATAGCCTGTCGTTTACAAATATATTATAATAAATTAAACAACATTTAAAGAAAGCTAATCTTTTAAAAGGAGAATGTAATTGAAAAACCATTTTAGACTATTTAGAACAGCTATAATACTGTATTATACAGCCTATTTATATCCTATAAAAAAAGGGAGCTACAAATTGCAGCTCCCTCTATATCTAATGAAATAATTAGGTCTTATTTTTTAAAGATACCCAGGTCTTTCAAATCTGAACTTAAAACATAATCAAGGTGAGCAGCACATTTTGCTTTACCCATCTTAACAAATACCTCACATGAAGCTTGATACTTATCGTTACGAGTTGTATCCAATAACATCAAATAACCCATGACGATATAACCAGCCATTTCAACCAAACGACGTGCGTGGAAATCCAAGAAGTCATTGTGATCTGCAGTAGCATTAATCTCGCTTACTTTAGCAACAGCTTTTTCGTACTTTTCAGTCATACCCTTAAGAGTTGTTCTGATGTACTCTAACTGAGGGCTAAGCTCTTCACCTTCGTAGAACTTAATTTGAGCAAGATACGAACCCGTCGTTACCCCACGAACAGCAGCAACAACTTGTAATTGAGTCGTTCCTTCGTAAATATTAGTAATACGTGCATCACGAACTAAACGTTCAATTGGGTAATCTTTCATATACCCAGAACCAGCGTGAATTTGTAATGAATCGTATGCCACTTCGTTACAGAACTCAGAAGCAAACAATTTCAATAGAGGTGTGAATACATCAGCAATCTTCTGATATTTCTTCATCTCATTTCTCTCATCCTTATCTAAAGAACGATCCTGAGAAATATGGTAGTAGCATTTATAAACATCAACCATACGGCAGGTTTCATACAACATAGAACGAGAAGCATTCAACTTCGCCTCCATATTGGTCAACATTTCATAAACAGCTGGGAATTCTATAATTGCTTTACCAAACTGACGACGTTCTTTAGCGTAAGCTAACCCTTCACGGTAAGCCGCTTCTGCAATACCTACTGATTGAGCACCTACACCTAAACGTGCACCGTTCATCAATGACATTACATATTTAATAAGTCCCATTTTACGAGAACCTACCAATTCAGCAGGAGCATTAGTAAACACCAACTCACAAGTAGGAGAACCAATAATACCCATTTTATGCTCAATACGACGAACCTTAACAGCCATGTGCTTTTTGTCATAGATAAACATAGACAAACCACGACCATCATTAGTCCCTTCCTCAGAACGAGCTAATACTAGAGATACATCACCATCACCATTGGTAATAAAACGCTTTACACCGTCCAAATACCACTGATCTTCTTCTTTATTATAAGTTGCTTTCAACTGAACTGCTTGCAAGTCAGAACCTGCATCTGGCTCAGTTAAGTCCATAGCTGCAGTAGCACCTTTGGCAAAACGTGGCAAGTAATTTTCTTTTTGCTCTTTTGAAGCAAATTCGTGAATTGTTTCAGCACAGTCCTGAAGCCCCCAGATGTTAGCGAAACCACCATCAGCACGTGAAACTAACTCAGCTGCCATTACATAAGGTACAAGAGGAAAATTCAGACCATCATACTCACGTGGAAGACTCATGCCAATCAAACCAGCTTTTGTTAAAGCATCATGATTTTCTTGAGTTCCTCTAGCATAAATAACACGATCGTTTTCAACTCTAGGCCCCTCTTGATCAACTCCTTCAGCGTTAGGGCCAATGATATCACCACAAATTTCACCTACAATTTCTAAGGTACGATCGTAGCTATCCATAGCATCCTCAAAGTCAAGAGGAGCATAGTCATACGTTTCTTTATCCTCGAAGCCACGCTCTTTAAGCGCAACAATTTTTTTCATTAACGGGTGTTCCAAATGGAACTTCATATCCTCGTTATCTGTATAGAAATTAGCCATTTCTTTAGATGTATTTTATTGTAAGTAATGAATCGCTATGCTTAATAGTCTAACGACTGTTTTCCTTACTCACTAATTACTAAAAATATTATTTGGTATTCAGCTTGTAATGCTTAATCATCTTAGGAATCACATCAGCAATATCACCTGTAATTATATAGTCAGCAAAATTGTTGATTGGAGCATTCTTATCAGTATTGATAGCAATCACCATTGATGATTCTTCCATACCAGCAGTGTGCTGAATCTGACCAGAAATACCACATGCAATATATAGCTTTGGACGTACAGTTACACCTGTTTGACCAATTTGACGATCATGAGAAGCATAACCAGCATCAATGGCAGCGCGAGAAGCACCTACTTCGCCGCCAATAACATCAGCCAGTTCAAATAACTTGTCGAAGTTTTCTTTTGAACCAACACCATAACCACCAGCAACTACAATACCAGCATTTTTGATATTAACCTTAGATTCTTCCATGTGACGTTCGATAACTTTCACAATAAAATCCTCTGGCTTTACATATTTTTCAACCTCGATATTCTTAATTTTTCCTTTGTAAGCTTCAGAACGAATCTCTTTCTTCATTACACCCTCACGAACTGTAGCCATTTGTGGACGACAATCTGGGTTAATAATAGTTGCTACAATGTTACCACCGAAAGCAGGACGAATCTGATATAAAAGATCTTTATACTCTTTTTTGTTTTTCTTGTCTTCATGGTCACCAATAATCAAACTAGTACAGTCAGCAGTTAGACCTGAATGAAGAGCTGAAGAAACACGAGGACCTAAATCACGACCAATGCTTGTAGCCCCCATCAAAGCGATTTGAGGTTTCTCTTCTTCAAATAATTTTACAATGATTGAAGTATGAGGCAAAGTTGTGTATGGATAAAGACTTTTGTCGTCAGCTAACCATAGAGTATCAACACCATAAGGGATTACTTGCTTCTCAATCCCTTTAAGATCGGCACCAATAACAATAGCCTCGAGGTTACATTTTACATCATCAGCTAGCGATCTACCTTTGGTTAAAAGTTCAAGACTTACATCAGCAATCTGTCCCTCTTCTATTTCGCAATATACAAATATGTTATTCACGGTTCTTAATTTTAAAATTCTACATTGAAATGATAGGAAAAACCAATCGATTAACCAATAGTATGGTTAGCAATTAACTCTTTCATTAGCTCATCCATATCAGCATCGCAAGGCTCAAGGACTTTAGCTTCTTTAGCTTGGAACACGACATTTTCAATCGCTTTCACCTTAGTAGGCGATCCAGTTAAACCTAATTCTTCAGCCTTAGTATCGATATCGTTCACACTCCACTCACCAATGTTTAAGTAAGGACGGTTGTTATGTAATACGATATAATCTTCATCAGCATTTTGCATTTCAGAAACCGCTCTCGCATGCTTGTATTTCATTACAAACTTTGCATTACGTGGACGACAGTCAGGAGCCGAAGAATTTACGGTTACTACCATTGGAAGAGTACCTTCAACAGTTTCAACACCACGTTCTAAACGACGCTTAACAATGATTTTACCATTCTCTGCTGAAATAACATCCTCAGCATAAGTAATCTGTGGAAATCCCAATTTCTCAGCAACCTGAGGTCCAACTTGAGCAGTATCACCATCAATAGCCTGACGACCAGCAATGATAATATCAATCTTACCCATTTTCTTAAGAGTACAAGATAATGCGTAAGAAGTAGCTAGAGTATCAGAACCTGCAAAAGCACGGTCAGATAAAAGGATACCATTATCTGCTCCACGATACAAACCTTCACGAATGATTTCAGCAGCTCTACCTGGCCCCATAGTCAATAATGTGATCTCTGTACCAGGGTATTTATCTTTTAGACACAATGCTTGCTCAAGTGCATTTAAATCTTCAGGATTGAAGATAGCAGGCAAAACAGCTCTATTCACAGTTCCATCAGCTTTCATAGCATCTTTCCCAACATTACGTGTATCGGGAACCTGCTTGGCAAGAACAACAATTTTTAATCCTTTCATTGTTATATATGTTTTATCAGTTTATAATCGAATATCTCTCAAAATTTATCAGTTTCAACATTTGTGAAAACAGAATTATCAGTCTCTTCGATTACAATTTGTTATTATTCGGTTTCAAGCTTTATTGGGGCCTAAAATCAGGCTTAGCAAATATATGGAATAGACTACTTAAAACAAATTTAGATAAGCACTTATCATGATATATGAAAGATAACCCTTTTAGTCTTGTTTTCAGTCAATTAGCTAATATATCGATTAGTAATAATGCATGTTATACAAGAGCTTATCAGCATATGTGACTCCACCACTCCTGTCCATTCAAAAAAAATGATCGGAACTATTTTCTCATTTATTATTAATGATAACTTTAATATCTCTTAATAAAACCATAAGTTAAAGATCATATGATTGTATTTCTATTAGCAATTACTACTCTTGTTATCGGATGTTTTTAATTTACGCCAAACTTATTGAAGAATTTTTCCAAGCAGAAGATTCAATAGAAACTCCCTCCATAAGATTAAAAGTCGGGGTCAATTTTATTATTATCCACATGGAGAATATTTACCATTCAGTTTAAAAACATTGCTCGCCTAGGCCCAATATTTGATGTTATATCAGGCGCCGTGTATTTAGCTAAAAAAACAAATTGCATTATGTGCTTAGTCTACCTGCAAGTTTTACGACTGCCATTTGCTTTTCTTACCTTTTAGTTGCTTCGATAAAAAACAGCGGTTTGAATATTAATTCTGAATATGGAATACTTATAAGTATTTTAATAGCTCTTACTGCCTTTAGCTTATTCAAATTAAGAATTAGTAACAAGTATAAAACACAGAAGCTAAAATCGAATAGTCACTTGACAACTAAATACAAAAGCGGGGTTCTATATGAACCTCCGCTTTCCATTTATGCATTAATTTTCTAAGCCTGACCAGTTGGTCCGAATCCCATTGGGATAATTGGCCCTTGAGATCCTTGTCCTCCATCAACATTTTTGATAGGACCATTCATCGATTCAAATTTGCTAATATTATCTTGTAAAGCCAACATCAAACGCTTAGCATGCTCTGGAGTTAGTATGATTCTAGATTTAACATCTGCTTTAGGTACACCAGGCATTATTCTTACAAAATCTACTACAAATTCTGAACTTGAATGTGTAATAACAGCTAAGTTCGAATAGGTTCCTTGAGCCACTTCTTCGCTAAGTTGAATATCAATTTGATTCCCTTTTTTATTGTCTTCCATTATAAATATTTTTGGTTCTGTTTAAGAAGTTTATTTTGATATTAAGTTTAGCTAAAATAAGAAAATATATTCGGACTAAGACATAAAAAAAGGCTGTTTCAATAAATGAAACAGCCTTTATATTTATTAAGAGTATGCTTACTCTACAGTCGATTTGTTAGCAAGAAGTTTTTCGTAATCTTCTTTAGCTCCAACTACAATATCTTTGTAGTCACGAAGACCAGTACCTGCAGGAATTAATTTTCCACAAATAACGTTCTCTTTCAAACCTTCCAAATTATCAATCTTACCACGAATAGCAGCCTCGTTCAATACTTTAGTTGTTTCCTGGAAAGAAGCAGCTGACATAAAGCTCTTAGTTTGTAGAGACGCACGGGTAATACCCTGTAGAATCTGAGTTGAAGTAGCAGCGATAACATCACGTGCAACAACCAACTTCAAATCCTTACGTTTCAATACTGAATTTACATCACGTAATTGTCTAGCAGTAACTGTTTGTCCTAAAACTAATTCATTAGAATCACCTGCATCAACAACAACTTTCTTACCGAAGATCTCATCATTCTCAAGCATAAATAACTGCTTATCAACAATTTGTTTTTCAAGGAAAATTGTATCTCCTGGATCAGCAATAATAACTTTACGCATCATCTGACGTACGATAATCTCAAAGTGCTTATCATTAATCTTCACACCCTGCATACGATATACATCCTGTACTTCATTCACGATATACTCCTGAACTTTTGTAGGACCTTTAATTGCAAGAATATCAGCAGGAGTTGTAGCTCCATCAGATAGTGGCGTACCAGCTCTAATATAATCACTCTCTTGAACAAGCATTTGCTTAGATAGAGGTACAAGGTACTTCTTCTCTTGGCCAGTTCTTGAAGTAACAATAACTTCACGATTACCACGCTTGATTTTACCGAAAGCAATTTCACCATCAATCTCAGAAACAACTGCTGGATTAGATGGGTTACGAGCTTCAAATAACTCAGTAACACGAGGAAGACCCCCAGTAATATCACCTGTTTTACCAACGTTTCTTGGAATCTTAACTACAGATTCACCAACTTTAATCATATCGCCTTCGCTTACCGAGACGTGAGCGCCTACTGGTAAGTTATAAGATTTAAGAATTGCACCGTCAGCTCCTAAGATTCTAACACTAGCATTCTTAGCCTTATCCTTAGATTCAATAATTACTTTCTCAGCAAAACCGGTTGCTTCATCAGACTCTTCACTGAAAGTGATACCTTCAATTAAATGATCGAATGAAATCTTACCAGAGAATTCTGAAATGATCATGGCATTATAAGGATCCCACTCACAAACCAATTCACCTGTAGCAACATCAGCACCATCCTTAAAGTATAGTTTAGAACCATAAGGGATAGAATGTGTTGATACTGCAATATTAGTATTCTTATCAACGATACGTAATTCAGCCAAACGACCAATTACAACATCGTATTTCTTACCATCCTCAGTTGTATGCTCAACAGTTCTTAATTCATCAAACTCAGCAAAACCATCATATTTAGAAATAACCGAGTTCTCCGCAGAAACGTTACCCGCTGTACCCCCAACGTGGAAAGTACGAAGCGTTAACTGTGTACCTGGCTCACCGATTGACTGTGCAGCAATAACACCAACAGCTTCACCTCTTTGAACAAGCTCACCACTAGAAAGGTTACGTCCGTAACATTTAGCACAAACACCCTTACGAGCTTCACAAGTTAATACTGAACGAATCTCTACAGCTTCAACTGGAGAAGCTTCAATAGCCTCAGCAATTTCTTCTGTAATTTCTTCTCCAGAAGCAACTAGAAGTACTCCTGTTAATGGATGGTAAATATCATGAACAGTTGTACGACCTAAGATTCTTTCAAATAAAGAAGCAACAACTTCTTCCTGATTTTTAATTGCAAATGCAGTTAAACCTCTTAAAGTACCACAATCTGGTTCGTGGATAATAACGTCTTGAGCAACGTCAACCAAACGACGAGTTAAGTAACCCGCATCGGCTGTTTTTAGAGCCGTATCCGCAAGACCTTTACGAGCACCGTGAGTAGAAATAAAGTACTCTAGTACAGAAAGACCTTCCTTAAAGTTTGAAAGAATTGGATTCTCAATAATCTGACCACCTTTAGCTCCAGACTTCTGAGGCTTAGCCATCAAACCACGCATACCACCCAACTGACGAATCTGCTCTCGCGATCCACGAGCTCCAGAATCAAGCATCATGTATACAGAGTTGAAACCTTGATTGTCGGTTTCTAACTGAGTCATCAATGTTTGAGTCAAATTAGCATTTACATGCGTCCATATATCAATAATCTGGTTGTAACGCTCGTTATTAGTAATGAATCCCATATTATAGTTATTCTTTACTTCTTCAACTTGCGCATAACCATCAGCTACCATTGCATCCTTCTCTGCAGGAACAGTAACATCAGAAAGGTTAAACGATAGTCCACCCTCGAAAGCCGAACGGTAACCTAGGTTTTTAATATCATCAAGGAATTTAGCAGTTGCGTGAACACCGCACATCTTGTAAATGTTTCCAATGATATCACGAAGAGCTCTCTTGGTAATCAACTGATTCAAAAATCCTGCACCTTCAGGTGTATGCTGATTCATAATGATACGACCAATAGTTGTCTCTACAATAGTGTCAACCAATTCGTTCTTCTCATTTAAATCTTTCACTTTCACCTTAATGATAGCGTGAAGATCAACTGCTTTTTCATTGAAAGCAATCATAGCCTCTTCAGCAGAATAGAAAGTAATACCCTCTCCTTTACAACCTGTTCTTGATTTAGTAATGTAATACAAACCAAGTACCATATCCTGTGAAGGAACAGTAATCGGTGTACCGTTAGCAGGGTTCAAAATATTGTGAGAACACAACATTAACATTTGAGCCTCAAGAACAGCTTCATTTCCTAAAGGCAAGTGAACCGCCATCTGGTCACCATCGAAGTCGGCATTGAAACCAGTACATGCGAGAGGGTGTAGACGAATCGCTTTTCCTTCAATCAATTTTGGTTGGAAAGACTGAATACCCAAACGGTGAAGAGTTGGGGCACGGTTAAGTAGCACTGGATGTCCTTTCAAAACATTCTCAAGAATATCCCAAACCACAGGATCTTTACGATCAACGATTTTCTTAGCTGACTTTACAGTCTTAACAATTCCACGCTCAATAAGCTTGCGAATAACGAAAGGCTTATAAAGTTCAGCTGCCATATCCTTAGGGATACCACACTCGTGCATTTCCAAGTCTGGACCTACAACAATTACCGAACGAGCAGAATAGTCAACACGCTTACCCAATAGATTCTGGCGGAAACGACCTTGCTTACCTTTTAGTGAATCTGAAAGAGATTTCAAAGGACGGTTATTTTCTGTCTTAACCGCATTAGATTTACGTGAGTTATCAAATAGTGAATCTACAGCTTCCTGAAGCATACGTTTCTCATTACGTAAAATTACTTCTGGAGCTTTGATTTCAATTAGCCTCTTAAGACGATTGTTACGGATAATTACACGACGATAAAGGTCATTTAAATCCGAAGTTGCAAAACGACCACCATCCAAAGGTACCAAAGGACGCAATTCAGGTGGAATTACTGGAACAACTTTAACAACCATCCATTCAGGGTTGTTTACTTCCTTAGAGTCACGGAAAGCACCAACAACTTGAAGACGTTTCAAAGCTTCGTTTTTACGTTGCTGTGAAGTCTCAGTGCTAGCCTTATGACGTAATTCATACGATAATGCATCAAGATCTAAACGAGAAAGTAGACTGCAAAGTGCATCAGCACCCATCTTAGCAATAAACTTATTTGGATCTTCATCATCAAGATGTTGATTTTCCATTGGAAGTTCGTCCAGAATATCTAGATACTCTTCTTCTGTAAGGAAATCAAGGTAGTTGATACCATCAGCGGCTTTAACACCTGCATTAATTACGACATAACGCTCGTAATAGATAATAGTATCTAATTTTTTTGTTGGTAAACCTAAAAGGTAACCAATTTTATTTGGCAACGATTTAAAATACCAAATATGCGCTACAGGCACAACCAATTGGATGTGTCCCATACGCTCACGACGTACTTTTTTCTCGGTTACCTCAACACCACATCGGTCACAAACAATACCGCGATAACGGATACGCTTGTATTTACCACAGTGACACTCATAATCCTTTACAGGACCGAAAATTCTTTCACAGAATAAACCGTCACGTTCTGGCTTGTAAGTACGATAGTTGATGGTTTCAGGCTTTAAAACTTCACCACTAGATCTTTCTAAGATCTCTTCTGGAGAAGCAAGACTGATAGAGATTTTTGTAAAATTACTCTTTACTTTGTTATCTCTTCTGAATGCCATATATTGAAAATTAGGATATTAACAAATTGATTCATGAAAAGTGAATGTCGGAAAACCAACATTCACTTTCTATATAAGGCTTATACTAATTTAACGCTCAAGCCAAGACCTCTAAGTTCGTGTAATAACACATTTAGAGATTCAGGAATACCTGGAGCTGGCATAGGTTCACCTTTAACGATAGCTTCATAAGCTTTCGCTCTACCCATTACATCATCCGACTTAATGGTCAAGATTTCTTGTAGAACATGAGCAGCACCAAAGGCCTCAAGAGCCCATACCTCCATCTCTCCAAATCGCTGACCACCAAACTGAGCCTTACCACCAAGTGGTTGCTGAGTAATCAGAGAATAAGGACCGATAGAACGCGCGTGCATCTTATCATCAACCATGTGACCTAGTTTCAGCATGTAGATAACACCAACCGTAGCAGGTTGATCAAATCTTACACCAGTACCTCCATCATGAAGGTAGGCTCTACCAAAAGCAGGAACACCAGCTTTGTCAGTATATGCAGTAATTTCGTCTAGACTTGCACCATCGAAAATCGGTGTCGCAAATTTCAACCCAAGCTCAATACCTGCCCAACCAAGAACGGTTTCAAATACCTGTCCAAGGTTCATACGAGATGGTACACCAAGTGGGTTCAAACAGATGTCAACAGTCGTTCCATCCTCAAGGAATGGCATATCTTCTTGACGAACAACACGCGAAACAATACCTTTATTACCGTGACGACCAGCCATCTTATCACCAATCTGTAGTTTACGTTTTTTAGCAACATAAACCTTGGCCATTTGGATGATACCTACTGGCATTTCATCACCGATAGTAACATTGTATTTCTTACGCTTACTTGCACTATCAAGCTCTTTGTACTTAATTACGTAGTTATGCAGTAAGGTTTTAATGGTATCATTCTTATCCTTATCAGTTGTCCACTTATTAGGGTCAACTTGCAGATAATTAATCTCCGCTAATAATTTCTGAGTAAACTTAACGCCTTTAGGAATCAAATCAACACTCAAATAATCCTTAACACCTTGTGAAGTTTTACCATTTGTAATGGTAAACAACTTCTCAATAAGAAGGTTGTTTAAAGCTACAACAGTACTATCGAATTCTTCATCAAGTTTCTGCAGTATTGGCTTATCACTTTGCTTCGACTTACGATCGCGTACGGCACGAGAGAATAACTTTTTCTCAATCACAACACCACGAAGTGAAGGTGAAGCTTTAAGAGATGCATCTTTTACATCACCTGCTTTGTCACCAAATATTGCACGAAGCAATTTTTCTTCAGGAGAAGGATCAGATTCTCCTTTTGGAGTAATCTTACCGATAAGGATATCACCAGGTTCTACATTCGCACCAATACGAATCAATCCATTTTCATCAAGGTTACGTGTCGCTTCTTCACTAACATTTGGAATATCGGAAGTTAATTCTTCCATTCCTCGTTTTGTATCACGTACTTCAAGAGTGTACTCATCAACATGAATTGAAGTAAATACATCATCCTTGACAATACGCTCAGAAATTACAATCGCATCCTCATAGTTATAACCTTTCCATGGCATAAACGCCACCTTAAGGTTACGACCAAGTGCTAACTCACCAGTTTGAGTTCCATATCCATCTGTTAGGATTTGTCCCTTAACCAACTTATCGCCCTTAGATACAATTGGCTTAAGGTCGATAGTCGTTCCCTGGTTAGTTTTTTGATATTTTGGTAATTTGTAAGTGATAACGTTTGATTCAAAACTTACAAATGCCTCATCCTCGGTTCTTTCGTAGTCGATTATGATTTTTGTTGCATCAACAAATTTCACCACACCATTTCTTACAGCTACAATCTGAGTACGAGAGTCTTTAGCAACAGTTGCTTCAAGACCTGTACCTACAACTGGAGATTCAGGTTTGATAACAGGAACAGCCTGACGCATCATATTCGATCCCATCAAAGCACGGTTGGCATCATCATGCTCAAGGAACGGAATCAACGAAGCCGCCATAGAAGCAATCTGATTAGGCGCAACGTCCATAAGATCTAAGTTCTGAATCTCTTCAAATGGGAAGTCACCATCTTTACGTGACTTTGCTTTAGCATTTACAAATGAACCATCGTCATTTAATGGCGCATTAGCTTGAGCAATAGTCAATCCTTCTTCTTCTTCAGCAGAAAGATATCCAACGCCTTCATTACTTAAATCAACTTTTCCGTCAACAACCTTACGGTATGGTGTTTCAATAAACCCAAGATCATTAATCTTAGCGAATACACACAATGAAGAGATCAAACCAATATTTGGTCCCTCTGGTGTTTCAATAGGACATAAACGACCATAGTGAGTATAGTGAACATCTCGAACCTCGAAACCTGCTCTCTCACGAGACAGACCACCTGGTCCAAGAGCTGACATTCTTCTCTTATGAGTTACCTCAGCAAGTGGATTCGTTTGATCCATAAACTGAGATAAAGCATTAGTTCCAAAGAATGAATTGATAACTGAAGATAATGTCTTCGAGTTAATCAAATCAATAGGAGTAAATACCTCATTGTCACGAACGTTCATTCTTTCACGAATCGTACGAGCCATACGAGCTAAACCAACTCCAAACTGACTATATAATTGTTCCCCAACAGTACGAACACGACGGTTACTTAAGTGATCAATATCATCCACATCAGTACGCGCATTCAATAGCTTGATAAGGTACTTTATAATTTCAATAATATCTTCCTTGGTCAATACTTTAGTATCTCTATCAGTATTAAGACCTAGTTTTTTGTTAATTCTATAACGTCCAACATCACCTAAATCGTAACGTTTGTCAGAGAAGAATAATTTATCAATTACGTCACGTGCTGTAGCCTCATCTGGTGGCTCAGAGTTTCTTAATTGACGATAAATATGAAGAACTGCTTCTTTCTCAGAGTTACAAGGGTCTTTCTGCAATGTATTATAAATAATTGCGTAGTCAGCAAGATTCTGCTGCTCCTTGTGTAATAAGATAGTCTTAGCCCCTGATTCAAGAATTTCTTCAATGTGTTCTGGTTCAACTATAGTTTCTCTATCAATAATAACTTCATTACGTTCGATAGAAACAACCTCTCCTGTATCCTCATCTACGAAGTCTTCAATCCAAGATTTAAGAACACGAGCGGCAAGTTTACGACCAACAACTTTTTTAAGTCCGGTTTTTGAAACTTTAATTTCATCAGCGAGATCAAAGATCTCAAGAATATCTTTATCGCTTTCGAAACCAATCGATCTTAATAGAGTGGTAACTGGTAGCTTTTTTTTACGGTCGATATAAGCATACATGACATTGTTAATGTCAGTAGCAAATTCAATCCATGATCCTTTAAAAGGAATAATACGTGCGGAATATAATTTAGTTCCGTTGGTATGCAAACTTTGTCCGAAGAATACACCTGGTGAACGATGAAGCTGAGATACAACAACACGTTCTGCACCATTGATTACGAAGGTACCCTTTTCTGTCATGTAAGGTACGGTTCCAAGATATACATCCTGAATTACTGTATCAAAATCCTCATGTTCAGGATCAGTACAATATAGCTTTAGTTTAGCCTTAAGTGGGACACAATAGCTAAGACCTCGCTCTATACACTCTTCGATGGAGTAACGTGGTGGATCAACAAAATAGTCAAGAAATTCCAATACAAAATTGTTACGCGTATCGGTAATTGGAAAATTCTCACTAAATACCTTAAATAATCCTTCGCTCTTTCTTTTTTCAGAAATTGTTTCCAACTGAAAAAAGTCTTGAAAAGATTTTAATTGTACTTCCAAAAAGTCAGGATATAAAAACTGATTCTTATTTGAAGCAAAACTAATTCTTTGACTAATAGTATTTGAAGACATTTACTTAAAATTAATTGAACCTAAACAATAATAAACAACAAAAAGGCTTAGAGTTCCAAATCAATGAAACTCTAAACCATAATACCTTATTTAAAGGTCTTAGTGATTCTATTTAATTTCAACTTCAGCTCCAGCTTCTTCTAATTGTGCTTTTAATGCTTCAGCTTCTACTTTAGAAACTTTTTCTTTCAATGCAGTAGGAGCAGCATCAACAGTAGCCTTAGCTTCTTTAAGACCTAAACCTGTTAATTCCTTAACTAATTTCACGATAGCAAGTTTCGCACCACCTGGAGCCACAAGAATAACGTCGAATTCAGTTTGCTCAGCAGCTTCACCTGCAGCAGCTCCACCAGCTACAGCAACAGCAACAGCAGCTGGCTCAATTCCGTACTCATCTTTTAAGATTTGAGCTAATTCACTTACTTCCTTAACAGTCAAATTAACTAATTCTTCTGCAAACTTATTTAAATCTGCCATTTTGGTTGATTTTTTAAATTTAAATACTCTAGATATATTACTCTTACTCTGATACTATTTCTTCAGTATCTTCACCCTTACCATTTTCTAAAGCAGAAATAACTTTCTGAATTGGAGACTGCAACGCTGCAATAATGTCACCAATTAATTCTTCTTTAGACTTAATAGCTACAAGAGTGTCTAACTCACCTGCTCCAATATAAACAGCACCTTCTACGAAAGCACCTTTTAAAGCTGGTAAATCTTTTCCTTTACTGAATTCTTTGATAAGCTTAGCAGGAACATTTCCCACTTCTGAAAGCATAAGAGAGGTAGCTCCCTTAAGTATTTCAGTCAAACCGTCGCACTCAACTTCTGCTTTTACCAAAGCACTACGAAGCAAAGTATTCTTCACAACAATCATTTTAACTTGCTTCTCAAAACAAGCTCTACGTAAAGTAGAGGTTGCTTCTGCATTCATTCCTGAAGTGTCAGCTAGATAAAAGTGATTTGATGCGTTGATTTGTTCTGTCAAGCTATCAATAATCTGAATTTTGTCTTCCTTTTTCATGATTACCAAGGTCTCGATTAAAAAATAATTTGATTAGTCAATAAGTGACTTAGGATCTACTTGAATCCCAAGACTCATTGTACTTGACAGGTATACACTCTTAATGTAAGTCCCTTTTGATGAAGTTGGTTTCAATTTATTGATAATACCTACGAATTCTTTAGCATTATCTTTGATTTTATCTACTTCAAAAGATACCTTAGCAACTGAAGAGTGAATAATACCATATTTGTCGACCTTGAAATCTATCTTTCCTGCCTTAACTTCGTTCACAGCTTTAGCAATGTCCATAGTTACAGTTCCGCTCTTAGGGTTTGGCATTAAACCACGTGGCCCTAATACACGTCCTAGTGCACCTACTTTAGCCATAACAGTTGGCATAGTAATGATAACATCAATATCAGTCCATCCTCCTTTGATCTTAGCGATATATTCGTCAAGTCCAACAAAGTCAGCACCTGCCGCTTTAGCTTCTTCTTCCTTATCAGGAGTACAAAGTACTAAAACACGAACATCTTTACCAGTACCATGAGGTAGAGTCACCACACCACGAACCATTTGATTCGCTTTTCTTGGGTCAACTCCTAAGCGGACATCCATATCCACTGAAGCGTCAAATTTAGTAGTGGTAATCTCCTTAACCAATGCAACGGCTTCGTCGATAGTGTAGATCTTATCTGCTTCGACTTTTTCTAAAGCTAACTTTTGATTTTTTGTTAGTTTACCCATTTTAATTGCAGTATTAAAAATTATTGATTAAGTGGATTATCACCAGAAATAGTGACACCCATACTTCTTGCTGTTCCAGCAACCATACTCATGGCGCTCTTAACTTCAAAAGCATTTAAATCTTTCATCTTGCCTTCTGCGATTTCTCTTACTTGTTCCCAAGTAATAGATCCAACCTTAATACGGTTAGATTCCGCAGAACCTGATTTTAATTTTGCAGCTTCTAAAACCTGAACAGCAACAGGAGGAGTTTTTGTAATGAATTCAAAAGAGCTATCTTTATAAACGGTAATTACAACTGGAACAACTTTCCCAGCCAAATCTTGCGTTCTAGCATTGAATTGCTTACAAAAATCCATAATATTTACTCCCTTAGCACCTAATGCCGGTCCTACTGGAGGTGAAGGATTTGCAGCACCACCTTTGATCTGCAACTTTATTAATCCTGCTACTTCTTTAGCCATAGTTTTACTTTTCTAAAGGTTTTTTATTCTTTTTCTACTTGCATGAAACTTAATTCGAGAGGCGTCTTACGTCCGAAGATCTTAACCATAACTTTAAGTTTTCTCTTCTCTGCATTCACCTCTTCTATCACACCAGCAAAACCATTAAATGGTCCATCAGTCACATTTACCGACTCGCCAACAAAATAAGGAATACTAATTTCCTCATCTTTATTAGTAAGTTCGTCAACCTTACCCAATATACGATTCACTTCTGATTGTCGCAATGGAGACGGGTCGCCGCCTTTAGTATCCCCCAGGAAGCCAATCACATTCGTAACACTACGAAGGATGTGAGGAATTTCGCCTGTCAATGCTGCCTCGATTAAAACATAGCCTGGTAAGAAAATTCTTTCCTTGCTAATCTTTTTACCGTTGCGCACCACAAACACTTTCTCGGTTGGAATGAGAACCTGTGATACGTAATCCTGAAGTCCAAGATTAGAAATCTCACTTAAGATATACTCTTGGACCTTCTTTTCTTTTCCTCCTACAGCCCGTAGAACATACCATTTTTTGTCAATTTCAGCCATCTTAAAGTTTCAGTGATTAGTAAAACATACTATATACTGTGTCCATCATTGCTTTGAATCCGAAATCCATTGCCGATATTGCAATTGCAATAATCGCTGAAGCTATCATTACTACGATAGCACTGCTTTGAAGCTCAGTCCATGATGGCCACGATACTTTCTCTGTTAATTCTATATAAACGTCTTTAATATAATTTACTAATTTCATGTGCTTGTAATTAAAGTTTTATTAATTCACATGGAAGATGTCTCACAGTCTAAATAAATCCAGTTTGTGAGACTTATTTCATAAGACAAAATATCCTTTAGCACGGATGGAGAGACTCGAACTCCCGACACCTGGTTTTGGAGACCAGTGCTCTACCAACTGAGCTACATCCGTAAAGAAGAGTGATTCGGAAGTAAATCCGAATCATTCTTTATATCAAAAATTACTCAACAATTTCAGTAATCTGACCAGCTCCTACAGTCCTACCACCTTCACGGATAGCAAAACGTAAACCGATAGAACAAGCAACAGGAGTAATCAACTCAACGTTGATCGTAACGTTATCACCCGGCATTACCATCTCAACACCTTCTGGAAGAGTAATCTCACCAGTTACATCAAGAGTTCTGATATAGAACTGAGGACGGTATTTGTTATGGAATGGAGTGTGACGTCCACCTTCTTCTTTCTTCAATACATAAATCTCAGCTTTGATTTTTGTATGAGGAGTAATAGTTTTAGGGTGACAGATAACCATACCACGCTTAATAGCAGATTTATCTATACCTCTCAACAATAAACCAACGTTATCACCAGCTTGACCTTCGTCAAGAATCTTACGGAACATCTCAACACCAGTACAAACAGTTTTCATTCCTTCAGCACCTAAACCGATAATCTGAAGTTCTTCACCTGTCTTAACAATACCAGTTTCGATACGACCTGTAGCAACAGTTCCACGACCAGTAATAGAGAATACATCTTCAATAGGCATCAAAAATGGCTTATCTACATCACGTGGAGGAATTGGAATCCAAGAATCAACAGCAGCCATAAGCTCCATAATCTTCTCTTCCCACTCTGGCTCACCGTTCAATCCACCAAGAGCAGATCCAGCAATAATAGGAGTATTATCACCATCAAATTCGTAAAACTCAAGAAGCTCACGCATCTCCATTTCTACCAACTCTAGCATCTCTTCATCGTCAACCATGTCAACTTTGTTCAAGAAAACTACCATTTTAGGTACGTTTACTTGACGAGCTAAAAGGATATGCTCGCGAGTCTGAGGCATAGGACCGTCAGTTGCAGCACAAACCAAAATCGCACCATCCATCTGAGCAGCACCAGTAACCATGTTCTTTACGTAGTCAGCGTGACCTGGACAGTCAACGTGAGCGTAGTGACGGTTCTCTGTAGAATACTCTACGTGAGCAGTATTAATAGTGATACCTCTTTCTTTTTCTTCAGGTGCATTATCGATAGAATCGAAAGATTTTATTTCACAGAAACCCTTTTTTGCCAATACAGTTGTAATAGCGGCAGTTAAGGTAGTTTTCCCGTGATCAACGTGACCGATAGTACCAATATTTACGTGTGGTTTTGACCTATCAAAATGTTCTTTAGCCATAACTCGAAAAGTTAATTAATGATTAGACAACAATTAAAACAATATTTTATATTTTCTTGAGCCATTGATGAGAATTGAACTCATGACCTCTTCCTTACCAAGGAAACGCTCTACCCCTGAGCTACAACGGCAAAACTTATTGAGCGGGAAACGAGACTCAAACTCGCGACCCTCAGCTTGGAAGGCTGATGCTCTATCAACTGAGCTATTCCCGCAAATCACAACTACCATATATAGTATATGTGAAAATTCAATGTGGGGAGAGCAGGATTCGAACCTACGAAGACGAAGTCAGCGGAGTTACAGTCCGCCCCAGTTGGCCACTTTGGTATCTCCCCAATAATATATCAATAAAAAAAGAGCCGGTGGACGGATTCGAACCGACGACCTGCTGATTACAAATCAGCTGCTCTGACCAACTGAGCTACACTGGCAATTGACAGACCATTCGCACAAGGACATACAATCCCCTCACAAATGGTCTGCAAATGTAAAAACATTTTACCTATATAACAAAACTATCAAATAATATTTCCAATTATTTTCCACGAAGCTTTTCTTTTCTCTTAGTGATCTGACGCTTTAAGGCATCTGTCGCTAAATCAACCGCTTCCTCAAATGTTTTGCTTTGCTTTTGTGCAAATATATCACCTCCCGGGATATTAAATTTTATCTCTACTTCTTTATTTTCTACAACCGATGGTTTTTCAGCTCTTAAAAAGACCTCAACATTTGTCACATCATCATCAAGCTTGAGCAACTTATTTACTCTTGCATTAACAAAATCCTCCAATTGTACATCAGCATTGAAACCGACTGCCTGAATGTTAATTTTCATACTCTATCCTCCAATTTTAAGCTCTGGGGTGAGCCTGTTTATAAACATCGTTTAACCTCTCAAAGCTAGTGTGAGTGTATATTTGAGTAGCAGACAGATTACAATGTCCTAACAACTCTTTAATAGCATTCAACTCAGCTCCATTATTAAGTAAATGTGTCGCAAAAGTATGGCGTAACACGTGAGGACTTTTTTTTGAAAGTGTTGTAATCTTTGACAAATGCTTTATCACGATCCTATACAACAGCTTTTCATATGCAGGCTTTGCCTTGTTTGTAACAAACAAAATCCCATCCTTACTAGAACAAACCAACAACCTATACTCTAAATACTCATTCAGAAGTGTCTCGAGATTATCACTAACAGGAATAATCCTCTCCCTATTTCTCTTACCTAAAACTCGAACAACAGAGGCAGAACGATCAAAACTTGACACCTTTAGGTTCATCAATTCAGATAAACGCATGCCAGATTGATAAAACATTTCAATTACCAGTCTGTCTCGAATCCCTTCGAATCCTTCACCAAAATCTATTTCTTGTAACAATCGCATACTGTGCTCGGCAACAAAATTCGGAAGCTTCTTCCCTTGCCTGGGCCCAACAACTCGATCCATAGGATTTTGTTGAACTAGCGATTCTCGCAATAAATATTTAAAAAAGGATTTCAAAGAAGATAACTTCCTATTTACAGTTCGGGCTGAGCAGCCTTCGTTCATTAAAGAAACAATCCATTTCCTAACATCTTTGAAATTCAAATCACCAATTTCACCTTCTTCAATCCCATAGGACGATAAAAACAAAAAAAATTGACTTAAATCACAATCGTATGATACCAAAGTATGTTTGGAGTATCGTTTCTCATACCGTAAATAAGACAGAAAAGATTCCTTATATCTCATACACTTTTAATTCATAGTCTAGATAAACTAAATTACAAAAAAAATAAGACATCGAAACCTTTTTCAAAAGAAATTAATCTTCGTTCAATTGCATTTGCTCAACATAAATCGCGTGAATCTTCGCTTTTCTTTTTTTAATTGAAGGCTTTACATAAACCTTTCTCTCACGTAATTCTTTGATCACACCTGTTTTCTCGAATTTTCTTTTGAATTTTTTTAAGGCTCTTTCAATGTTTTCGCCTTCCTTCATAGGAATAATAATCATAGTTTCTTCTTTTATTTAATTATTTCTAAATGAGCCGCAAACTTATTAATTCATTCACGATATTTCAAGTAAATTTATAAAAATCTACCCAAATACTTTAATTTAATTTGATTCAAGTGAAAAACTGAGGTATTTAGCCTATTCCATGCCTCAAAACAAGCTACTTATTTAGTGATTTATTCCAAACTTAGATAGGGTTTCACTCTACTAAAGGCTGAATCTTGGAATATTTTCTTCTTTCGAAGGCTTTCCAAATCTAAAATCTGCCCTCTACGTTTTCTTAAACGTAAAATATCAGATGCTTCTCGATAACTTATATATGGGTGAATACTCAATTCTCCAATTGTAGCAATATTAACATTAATACTACGCAAACGACTCAAATCAATTTTAAGAGAAGAACACATACTATCAACCCGACTCTTTTTTAATCCGTAAACATCCACCAATTGATTCATACTATAAAAACCACCAAGTTTTTCGCGATAATTGATAATACGCTGTGAAAGATATGGACCAATTCCTGGCAATGCAAGCAACTGAATCGAGTCTGCCCTATTCAAATCAATCAGAACTGTTTCAACAGCTTTTTCTTTGGGGATATCGATATACGAGTATAATTCTGAATATTTCAAGGAATCAAACCCATATATTTTCTTCAAATCTTCTGCCTTTTGGAAACGCCCACCTTTAGCTAAAAACTTCTTCACTCTATTAATTGTAATTTCTCTAACACCTAAACTATCCCAACCACTCCTATTTATACTATTGGGATTAAACGAAAACAAGTAGCTTTCTCTCATGTTTCGATCTGATTCTATTACAATATATTTCTCAAATATCCTAAAATCTGAAGAATCAACACCATAAATCTTAATCAAATCATCCTTTTTATTAAACCAACCAGAATTTCTTCTATAATTAAGGATATTGCGAGTTTGAAATTTTGAAAAACCCAAACTTAATAAAGTCAAAGAATCAGCTTTATTAGGATCAAATGGCCTTAACTGAGCTTTAAATACAGGACTACCTATATACTTCTCTGGTGAAATATGAACAAAAGGTTGTAGCTTCTGATACAGAACATCTGTCATGCCATATATCTTCTTCAGATCAAAATCTTTAGATATTCGGGCTCCTGAGCTTCTATATTTTAAAAGATTCTTAGCCTGATAACTTGAAAAACCTAGGGATAATAAACCTAAGCTATCAACCTTATTAGGATCAAAGAAGAATAATTCTTGAGGTTTAACTGCTACTTGCCTACCATCTGATTTGTTTTGTAAAACTGACAAAAGGCTATCCAATTGTTTCTGCTTCTCAGGATTACTATTCCAAACAAGAACATGATCATCAAGAATAAAAAAGGGATATACAAAAACGACTACTAGAATAGTCAGAAGAATAATCAGACTCTTCCTTTCTGAAGAGGAAAACGAAAAATAAGTTTTTAAATGCTTTTTGTAAGACATGTCAATATAAAGAGAACAACATTACCCACTCAACCACAGCCAACAGATTCAGATTACGACCTTGAAATTATAATAAATTTCGCACTATACAAATTTCACTATCTGCAACTTACGGTAAAATGAAGCCTTCGAAAATTCCGAAGGCTTCATTTTCTATTAAATCAAAATCTAGTTTTGATATTCTTTTAGGATATCAGCAACATCACCCGCAGCAACACGTCCATAGGTACGCTCACCAATTGTTACAACCGGAGCCAAACCACAAGCACCCACGCAACGAAGACATGAAATAGAAAATTTACCATCTGCCGTCGTTTCTCCAATAGGCACCTTAAGTTGCTTTTTAAACTCTTCTAACACCTTTTCTGCACCACGTACGTAACAAGCCGTCCCCATACATACTGAAATAGGGAACTCACCCATAGGAACCATAGTGAAGAATGAATAGAAAGTAACAACACCATATACATGCGCAACTGAAACATTTAATTCACGTGCAACAACTTCCTGCACTTCAGCAGGAAGATAACCGAAGTTATGCTGAGCTTGATGAAGCACATTAATCAGCTCACTACCCTCATTATTAAATGATTTGCAAATATCAACAAGCTTTTCAATCTTGTCCTTTGCTAATTTTATTTTTGCCATAATATTTATATTTAAGATAATAGATATGAGATATGAGTCAGATGTAAACAATCTAAAGTCTCACATCTCAATTCTCAAATCTATAGTAATACTATTCAATTTCGATTTCATTTTGCTTGTCGAAATAATGAGTATGCAACAGTTTATGCGATAACTCACCACAAGGCTTGCCTAAGAACTCCTCGTACAATTTAATGATATAAGGATTTTCATGAGACTTACGAATCGCTTTACCTGCATCTTCACGATAAAGAGCAGCAGCACGCTTAGCTAATACCGAAGTATCGCCATGGTGCAATGGCTGACCACCACCACCAATACATCCACCAGGACAAGCCATGATTTCAATAGCGTGATATTCAGATTTTCCATCGCGTACATCTTCAAGCAATTTACGAGCGTTACCCAAACCATGAGCAATACCAATATTAAGCTCTAAGCCATCGAAGTCTACTTTAGCACTACGAATACCTTCCAAACCACGAAGAGCTGTAAAATCGACTTTCTCAAGTGTCTTACCAGTATATATTTCATATGCTGTACGAGCAGCAGCTTCTATTACACCACCTGTAGTACCAAAAATAACTGAAGCACCAGTAGATTCTCCTAATGGATTATCAAACGCCTCTTCAGGAAGATTAACGAAGTCCATATTCGCTTGCTTAATTAGGTTGGCTAACTCGCGAGTCGAAATTGAATAGTTCACATCAGGATCACCATCAACCTTGAACTCGTCGCGCTGACATTCGTACTTCTTAGCCAAACAAGGCATAATAGAAACAACAATCATATCCTCACGCTTAACACCCATTTCTTTAGCTAAATAGTTTTTAGCAATAGGGCCAAACATTTGCTGAGGAGAACGAGCTGTAGATGGAATATCTTTCATCTCTGGGAAGTGATGCTCGAAGAAATTCACCCATCCTGGACAACATGAAGTAAGAATAGGTAATTTAACATCTTTATCACCAGCAAGGTGAGCACCCAAACGACCTAACAACTCAGTACCTTCCTCCATAATTGTAAGGTCGGCAGCAAAATCGGTATCAAATACGCTATCGAAACCTAAGTTACGAAGCGCAGTTACCATTTTACCAGTTACCAAAGTTCCAACTTCCATACCGAACTCCTCACCTAGAGCAGCACGTACTGCAGGAGCAGTTTGTACGATAACCGTTTTCTTAGGATCAGCAAGATCTCTAATCAATTGGTTGGTATGATCTTTTTCGGTTAATGCACCAGTAGGACATACTGCCACGCACTGTCCGCAATAAGTACAAGTTGATTTCTCAAGATTCATTTCGAATGCTGGAGCAACAACTGACTCGAATCCACGGTTTACAGCAGAAAGAGCACCTACAGTTTGCACATCGTTACACATAGTTTCGCAACGGCGACACATGATACACTTATCCATATCACGAATGATAGCTGGAGACGTATCAATCTTGTATGTAGACTTAGCACCGGTATAATGAATTTCGCGAACACCTAAGTTTTGAGCTATAGATTGTAAATCGCAGGTTCCTGATTTTGCACATACCAAACAATCGAATGGGTGATCAGAAAGCATCAATTCCATTACGGTTTTACGAGCATTCAAAACTCTCATAGAGTGAGTTTTAATATTCATACCAGCTTCACATTTAGAATTACATGAAGGAGCCAGATTTCTTCTGCCCTCAACTTCAACAACGCAAATTCTACATCCACCAGGCTTATGCTCGATTTTCATATCCTCAAGGTGCATATAACAAAGCGTAGGAATTTCGATTCCTATCCCTTTTGCAGCCTTATAGATAGTAGTTCCCTTAGCAACCTCTACCTCTTTATTATCGATGGTTAATTTTATCATTTGTTCCATTTTTCAATTCTCCTTATTGTATGCTAATGGCGTTAAACTTACACTTATCCATACAAGCACCACACTTTATACATTTCTCAACGTCGATAATATGAGCTTCCTTACGTTCTCCAGCAATACAATCAACTGGACAATTGCGAGCACAAAGCGTACAACCAACACATAATTCAGGATCAACAACATATTGCATTAACGCCTTACACTGACCTGCCACACATTTATGATCTTTAACGTGCGAAATATATTCATCGTAGAAGTTATCGATAGTCGAAAGTACTGGATTTGGAGACGTTTGACCTAAACCACAAAGAGAAGTATCTTTGATTACAGCACTTAAATTGCGTAATAAGTCGATATCTTCCATTGTTCCTTTACCTTCGGTGATCTTATCAAGCAATTCGTGAAGACGCTTATTACCTACGCGACATGGCGTACACTTACCACATGATTCTTCAACAGTAAATTCAAGGTAGAACTTAGCCATAGAAACCATACAGTCATCTTCATCCATAACAATCATACCACCTGATCCCATCATCGAACCTACAGCAATAAGGTTATCAAAATCAATTGGAGTATCTAAGTGCTTCTCGGTTAAACAACCCCCAGAAGGACCACCTGTTTGAACAGCTTTAAATTTCTTACCATCTTTGATACCACCACCAATTTCGTAAATTACTTCACGAAGTGTAGTTCCCATAGGCACCTCGATTAAACCAACATTGTTAATTTTTCCAGCCAAAGCAAAAACCTTTGTTCCTTTTGACTTATCAGTACCAATAGCATTAAAAAAGCTAGCTCCTTTGTTAATGATAACTGGAACGTTAGCAAAAGTCTCAACGTTATTTACGTTAGTTGGCTTACCATTATATCCTGATTCCGCAGGGAATGGAGGCTTAACAGTTGGCTCACCACGAAGACCTTCCATAGAATGGATCAAAGCAGTTTCTTCACCACATACGAAAGCTCCAGCTCCATAACGCATCTCAACGTCGAAATTGAATCCAGAACCTAAGATATCCTTACCTAACAAACCATAATCACGAGCTTGAGCAATAGCAATCTTCAAACGCTCAATTGCAAGAGGATACTCAGCACGAATATAGATAACACCTATATCAGCACCCATTGTATAACCGCAAATAGCCATAGCCTCAAGTACCGAGTGAGGATCACCTTCAAGGATAGAACGGTCCATAAATGCACCTGGATCTCCCTCATCAGCATTACAAACTACATATTTCTGATCAGCATCATTCTTAGCAGCAAACTCCCACTTCAAGCCTGTTGGGAATCCTCCTCCTCCTCGTCCGCGTAGACCTGATTCTTTAATCACATCAATAACTGCCTGAGGAGTCATCTCGAAACACTTACCCAGTGCACCATATCCATCACGAGCAATATATTCGTCGATATTCTCTGGATTAATAAACCCACAGTTTCTTAGTGCAATACGAATTTGTTTCTTGTAGAAACCCATATTTTTCGCATCACTTACAATCTCTTTTTTATCAGGATCTTTGTAAAGCAAACGCATTACCTGGCGTCCCTTAACGATATGCTCCTCAATAATCTCATCAGCATCTTCAGGCTTTACTTCAATATAGAAAGTGTTGTCTGGAAGAATCTTTACAATTGGTCCTTTTTCACAGAAACCAAAGCAACCTGTGGTCACTACCTGCACTTCATCATCAAGCCCCTTCGCTTTAAGTGCATTTTCTAAATTAGTTTGAATAAGCTCACTTGCAGATGCACGACATCCTGTTCCTCCGCAAATAAGAATATGCATTTTATACTTTTCCATAACAGTGTTTAGGTTTAGATATTAGTCAATAGTATTATAGTTTACAGGTATAATCCCATCAACCAATTCACCATTCTTAACGTATTTCTCAATAATCTCGTCGGCTTTTTTCACATCTACTTCACCAAAAACTATTGGATCCTTACCTGGCATAATTACCTCGATAGTAGGTTCTGCAAAACAATAGCCCATGCATCCTGTTTGGGTTACAATAGCTGAAATTCCTCTCTTGGCACTTTCCTCGATAAAGAAATTCATTACCTCTTTTGCACCAGAAGCAATACCACAAGTAGCCATACCTACTTTAATTTGCACAACACTATCTGGAGCATTACTCTTTTCTCTAAGATCCATTTTTGACTGAAGATCTTCTTTCATTCTCTTCAGATCTGCAAGAGATTTTACTTTTGCCATAATCTCAAATATTTAAGGTTAGAAACTAAATTCATTTTTATATAATTGTACTAATATTCTCGTTTATCATTTCCTTAACGTAAACCAGAATATTAGGGTCGCTCAGCGATATTCCTTCTAAAACTTCTTTCACTTCTTTTGTGTCAAACACATATTCTCCCTGCGGCGTTGTGTGCTTGTATAGAAAATCCATTTCTGGATTAGCTCCCACCAACAACATAATGGTTTCGGCTATATTTCCCAATACTGGCCTATCGATATTCGAATGAGAAAAAACAACTTCTACCTCAGTCCCTTCACCCTCTTTAGACCAAATATTTAAACTACCTCCAGTCTGTTCTGCATTTTGCTTTAAAAGCGAAATACCCAAACCTACTTTTCTCGTTGTACGAGATGTAAAAAAAGGATCTGCAACTTTTACCAAAACCTCTTCAGACATACCACAACCATTGTCTTTAAATATTAGTTTATAATTATCATTTTTCACATCCTCAATTATTTCAAGCTCAACAAGAGTCGCATTAGCACTCACCGAGTTTTGAATAATATCCATAATATGTTCTGACAAATCTCTCACGTCTTCTTATTATAAATTCACTGTACGGCCATCTTCGTTTCTTAAAGCCATCTTCACTTCATTAAAGCTGGCTTCCTGTAGAAGGAATTCGGTATAAATATCTCCAACCAATTCAATACAATGAGCGTCGGAGCTCTTAATAAATGTCTTACCTTTCAAATAAGTGTTCTTTTCCAAGAACGACTCTTTACTAATATGCCTTGTTACCTCTAGTGCATCCACATTCAAATCGAAAGGAATAAAGCCTAATTGTGAGATAACACTATTTTGCATTTTGTTTATATGAGCTGGAATAAATAAGCCATCCAATTCATGAACCTTCTTTTCTAATTGATCGATACTCTGATCAAGAGCTGAAATTAACAGCCATTCAACTTCACCTACAATTTCATCAGCTTCATTTACCACTACCTGATAACCAAACTTTTCGTCATCATTGGGTACGTGTGGCAGATGCTCCTCCAAATAAGCTTGAAAAACAGCCAGAATTTCCTCTGTTTCGAAAAAACAAAGACAATGCACTTCTTCTTTCGTTGTTACTTCTGCTCCCATCATCACAACGATTCCCTCCTTTGCAGCTAACTCTTTTATTAGCGGTGCATGCAAGGTTGAGTTATGATCGCTTATTCCTAATATATCGATACCTCGTTCTTTAGCCTTATTCACAATATTAACAGGGCTCATCTCCAAATCTCCGCAAGGAGAAAGCACTGTATGTGTATGTAAGTCGACTCGAAACGTTCGCATGATTTCAATTACTAGTCACTAATTAGTTTATAAAGCTTACCTGTCAATTCAAAAGCTTCCTCTTCTGATGAAAGAATTGGAATCCCCTCTATATTACTTTGATTTGCCGCATCAGCTTCCGGCTCATAACCTTTAACCAAGATAACAGCTGCTAATTCTTTTAATGAGGCTATAGCCATAATATTCTTATGAGTTTGAAGCGTTACCCAAACTTGATTAGAATCGGCATTACCCATAACATCACTCAACAAATCAGAAGTATAACCTCCTTCAATGTCATTATTTAAGCCCTGTTCTCCCGAACAAACCTTTAAGCCTAACGCCTCAACAATATCACTTACTTTCATTGTTATCTATTTTTATCCTTTTAAGCTTTTCTTCTCAAAACGCCCTTTACCCCATGTCCTCTCAGATATATCGAAAGATTCTTGTGGGCTTATTAATTCTTCTTTTGTTAGCATTTTCTGTAAAAACACACACTGCGTCATCTTAGCTTTCCCTTGAACTATATCCTCAGCTAAAACTTTACATTTTGGCGCACCACAAGCTCCACAGTCAATGCCTGGCAAAACTCTCATGATACGCTGAATCTTTTTCATTTTATCCATGGCTATCATCATATCAGAGTCCAGACTCAATATTGATCTGGGCTCTATTTCTGAAATGGCCATATTATTGAGCAAATAAGGACGATAAGTGTCATACATCTCCTCTGTCTCTTTCTGCTTCTTAATATCTTTATTGGCTCGCTTACTTAAACGCTCCACAGCCAAAAATCTATTTTCGGTACTCAATACACCTCCTGCACAACTCCTATCACAAGCCCTTAGCTCAAGAAAATCAATATCGGTAATTTCTTCATTTTCTAGCTTATCCAGAAAAGCAATTACATTATGAATCTCATCAATTGCTAAACAACGTCCTGAGTATTGAGATGCCTCTCCATTGGTTAAAGTCCACTCTATACTCGTTTTTGACAAGTATCGATAATTCGAAATATTTTGCTTTTCCTTACTATTTTTCTTTATACTCAACATGACCTTATTATAAATAAAGTCCATATTAATTACTCCGTCAATTAATAATTCCTCTTCACCGACAGGAGATTTCACCGCTGCAATTTTAGCAGCACAAGGTGTTATATAAAAAATACCAATCTCATCATTATTGAAACCTTCGTCAATTAATTTCTTGCGATAGAACTGAGAAGAGATATCAACAACTGGTTTAAGACGTACAATATTTTCAACCAAAGAAGGGAAACGCACCTGAATTAAGCGAACTACAGATGGACAAAAACTAGATATAAATGGGCGCATTTGTGGATGCTTTCGCATATATTCCTTAGTACCTTCAATCAATAAATCAACAGCCTCATCAACTTCAAAAACATGAGTAAAACCCATTTCTTGAATTACAGAATAGATTTGTTCTTCTGTAATTTCATCAGGGAATTGCCCTAATAGCACAGTAGGTAATAATGCAACTCGCTGTTTAAAGCTGAATATCTGATTAAAATCGTCCTGTTCGACGATAATAGCATTCACAGGACAAGCTTTTAAGCACTCACCACAATCAACACAAGCATTCTTATCAATGTCAGCTATACCTGATTTCACACGAATTGCCTTTGTAGGACACACATTTATGCAATGTGTGCAGCCAATACAAACGTTTTCGACAACTTTTAGAGCATGATAAAAAGGAAGCTTCTCCATTGTTCTAATTTAAATAGTTAATTAGTTCAATTTCAGTACCTACACCAACCTCTGATTTTATATTCAACTCATTGGTGTTCTTCTTTATATTAGGCAATCCCATACCAGCGCCAAACCCCATTTCTCGAACTTGAGGCGAAGCAGTGGAATACCCTTTTTGCATTGCTAACTCAATATCAGGAATACCGGGTCCCTTATCAACAATACGTACGATTATCTTATCTGGAAAGATTGAAACATTCATCTCTCCTTCGTAGGCATGAGCAACAACGTTAACCTCAGCCTCATAAATAGAAACAACAATTCGTTTTATCAACTTTGGATCTACATTAAGCTTCTTCAATACCTTCTTCACATCGCTTGAAGCTGCACCAGCCTTTGAAAAATTGCCTCCTTCAATATCAAATTTAAAATCCATATGTCAGAATTAATAAACGGGTTCCAAACCCATATTACACAAAAGCGAACAAGCACGAAACATTGAATAACGGCATTCCATAAGTGTAATGCCACTTTCCACTGCGAGATTCTTCATTTCATCAGAGGCTTTTTTATCGCGCACAAATAAAATATAAGGAATATCTGACATTTCAGAAGTTCTAATCGTTTGTAAATTATTCAAACCCGTAACCAACAGCAGGTTGTCAGAATCAACAGTCAAGACATCACTCATTAGATCAGAAGCAAAACCAAAATCAATATCCTGATTTAAATCTGTATTCCCACAGACAATCTGAGCATTTAAAACATTAAGTATTTGAGAGACCTTTATCATCTTTTATTATTATATTATGTTCAGCTATTTGTATGAACAACGATGCTAAGATAAGAAATAGAGCAAGATAAAAGAACACACAAAGACGGAATGAAAGGAAAAGTGGAAAATACATATTTAGTCTAAATAACTATGCTTCATAACAGTTTTTAATGAGTACTAATAAAGAAAAGCACTGTAAACTAGAGTCTAGAAAAAACAATATCATTCAATCTCGCCAAACATGCTAAAAAACACGACACAAGCCTGTAATTATTAGATTAATAATAATTACACGAAAATAATTCTCGTTATTTAAGTTGAATTTATGTTGAATTCAATTCGACTCTTTTAGGCAATAATGATTCTAGGCTATCAATCTGTTTAAAATCAATCAAAATTGAACATATCTTGATAAAAAGGCGTTTCTTGTACCAATTATTAACTTAAATCCATAACAATTAATCATTAAGTTAAGAAGTAAAGTATTAAAATAACAATATCTCTATCTCATTTAACTTATTTTTTCTTTAATACATGTATAATAAAAATCAACACATACTACTTCTTATTCAGAAATTGAATCCAAACAAAAAAGCCTTAAATCATGCGCTAAAGATTGCTAATATCTTCAAATCAAAAGTCTTAATCTCAAATTCACCTTTTTCAAAAAATAAAATCCCAAATGAGGATTTAGAAAATTACATCTCTGATCATGATAATGCAGGCACATTTCAACTAACCATTGCAGACGACCAGCCAAATAAAATGATAAAAGAATTCAATATCATTTTCATGCTTATTGAAATTGATAAAAAAAACGATTTCAAGTTCTATTTAAAAAACAACATATTCTCATGGATTCTTAATGCTAAAATCCCAACATTCATAGTAGGCTATAAGACATCAATCAAAACGGATTATTCAAATATCATTCTGCCTATTGATCATAAGAAAGAGTCGAAAGAAAAAATGATTTGGGCGAGTTATTTTGGAAGGTTCAATAATGCAGTGGTTCAATTAATTCCAGCTACTGAAAAGGAAGAGACTCTCAAGAAAACGATTAGGAACACATTACTATTTACAAAGAAGATGTTCTCTCAATTTATATTTGATTACAAAATCCACAAATCGGAGTTCTCTAGCAAACATATCGATGAAGAAGCTTTTAAAACAGCTACAACTAATGAATCGGACCTTGTTGTACTAATGACAGGAAAAGTTCAAGGCGTCTTCTTACTCAGGTACAATTCTAAAAAAATAAAATACTTTATTAATCATTACCCAAACCCTATCCTCCTAATCAATCCCTTGAAAGACTATTACCTACCGTGTGATGGATAAAATAATTTCATTGGTCAAAACACGTAGACTAGGCATAGAATATTTACAATATAAATTGTAAATTAAAGTATAGAGCTAAGCAATGATTATGGAGCCCCTCTTTAATCAACATTTAACATCTATCTATACACGAACTATTCTATGAGATATCTGTTTACAATCTTATTTATCCTAACACTATTCCTTTCTTTAATTGGGAATTGTTATTGTGAAAATATTGAAGTAAAACAGCAAGCTAATAACAGAATTGATTCCCTACTTCAAATATTAAACATACCTTCCGACTCCTATGTTATGGTTGTTGCACATAGAGGTGATTGGACAAATGCACCAGAGAATTCCCTACAAGCCATAAAAAATGCCATTGAAATTGGAGTAGACATCTTAGAGATTGATGTGCGGCTTACTAAAGATAAAGTTCCTGTCGTAATACATGACAAAACATTAGACCGGACAACAACTGGAAGCGGTAAAGTATCAAAATTTACATTAAACGATTTAAAGGGAATATTTCTAACTGATAGAGAAGGCAAGCCTACCTTTCATAAAATACCAACCTTAGACGAGGCTTTAATTCTGTCAAAAGGAAAAATTTTAATCAACTTAGACAAGTGCACAATGCATTTGAATAAAATCGTTAAACACCTTTATAAAACAAATACTTTAAATCAAATTATAATAAAAAAAAGAGATGATTTTTATAAAATCAATCTTCAAAAAAAATGCTCCAAAAATCGACTTATTTACATCCCACAAATAATTAGAAAAAATAAAAAACTAGAGCGCTATACCAATAATTATATAAAAAAATACAAACCTCTTGTTTTCGATATCAATCTCACAGAAAAAGATTCGTTACTACTTCCACTTATAAATAAACTGAAACAAAATTTTTGCAGAATTTGGGTAAGTACAACCACAAATGAAAATGTTCGCAACTATAGCAACAGAGAAAAATCACCTAATTCTAAAACCAAATGGGGATGGGCTCTCGATTTTGGTGCCAATATCATCGTAACAGATGAACCTAAATTACTTATAGAGTATTTGGAAAACAGGGAGCTAAGAAAAAATATTCACCTGAAAACACAAAACGAAATAATTGTAAAATCAGGCCCCGTGAAATAGCTATACAGATAAAACCTATGGCATTTAAATAATGACTTTACCGATTTTAATTAAAAAATTACCTTTATTTTCGGGACGTAAATAAGAACAACGTCTGAACTCATCTTTTAGAAAACCATGGATATCTTAAATTTTATATTCCATACCTGGTATGGAGGTCTCACATTAATGATCCTTTGCTCCATTATTATAGCAAAATCATGTGATAGCTTTGAGGTTGCAACTGGCTACCTAGGCAGAAACATGAGTGAGGGTGTAAAAGGAGCTTCATTAAACGCAATTGGATCATCAATTCCTGAACTTTTAACAACAGTCTTTTTCCTTATATTCGCCTCACATGCCAACCTGGCAAGAGATTTAGCAGCAAGTATAGGTGGGAATACGGGTTCTGCTATATTCAATAGCATTGCTATCCCTATGCTAGTTATAGGAACCGTTTTTGCAACTGTACCAAGCATAGTTGGAATAAAAATCAGTAAAAAAGTTATTCTTCGAGATGGTTTATTCCTTATAGCTGCCGAAGTCTTACTTATTATATTGCTTTCTAGTAAATATATCACACATTGGCACGGCTGGGCATTTACACTTTTCTATCTTGTCTATCTTGCATACACGATGATATCGATGAAAAAGGGTGAAAGATTTGAACCCCAAGCTAATAATGAAAACGAAGACGGTAGGTATCTTACTTATGTATTGAAAACTAACAAAGGAAGAAAACGCCGAAGCTGGCTACTTTTAGTAGGCTCCACTTTGGTCATCGCTGCCGCTTGTGCTGGACTCGTTGAAGGTTGTAAGGCAATTTCAGATTCCTTAGGAATAAACCCTTTGTTTGTTGCATTGATATTAATTGCAGCTGCTAGTAGCGTTCCAGATACCATTATATCAATTAGAGATGCTAAAAAAGGAAACTACGATGACTCTCTAGCTAATATTTTAGGATCGAATATTTTTGATATATCAATTAGCTTGGGACTTCCACTTGCCTTGTTTTTATTATTTACTGGTCAAAAGATCGAATTTACCGAAGCTGGATCAACCCTTGTTGATATTCGAGTCGTATTATTAATAGTCACCCTAATAACTATTGGAATCTTCTACTTCAGTACCGTTTTAAGAAAACGCCATGTTGTAATTTTAGGTATTCTGTATCTCATATTTATATTATATGCTATCGGTGCTGCAGAATATTACACTGGCAGTGAATCTTTTCTTGCACAAACAGCAGGTTCATTTATTAAGTATCTCAGACAACCAGGAGGCTTAGGCGAATACCTTCAATTAATCGCTAATTATTTTACTTCAAGCTGGTAAAAGTTTTTGCTTATATTTAATGATACATCTAACTTTAAATTTCATTCAATATTTTAATTCAATAAATCATGTTTAGTTCATTTGAAATCATCTATAAATTCTCTTTGCAATTACTATTGAGTTTTTGGATTCTAGTATGGTCCATTTGCTCGTGGTATGGTATTGAATTAGCTTTTGGTATAAGCCTATGGCAAATACCCGCTACAATAATAGGAACACTTCTGGCTGTTGTATCAGGTGTCTATTTCTATACAATCCTTTCTATTCCTTATAAACTTTCAAGAAAATTTGATGTTATCAAAGACAAGGTTGCTCTTGAATTATATGAAAACTGTGAAGATTTTCAGAAAGAAGTCGCAGATTTTATTATTAACTTTTTTGATTACCCGGGTGCAAATGTAATTGGAGGTAACTTCCATTTCAATGGGTGCAAAAAATACGTCTACAATTCTGGTGAAGAAATTGATAAATTCAAATCTGACACAATTACGAAATTTAAACTTAAATCAGGAAAACAAGCTGTCTACATTCCGATTAAGATTGCAGATCACAACTTAGGTGACATGTTACTTATAATGGAAGGCAAAACTTTACCTCTATTTAAAAGCATAATGGCTGATTTCGAAAATCACTTTCTGGATGATCAACTTTACCATGTGCTAAATTCAGTGTCCAGAAATCAAAATAATAGTATAAAATAAGCCTCACAATTATATTTCAAAGAAATTCCAGAGGCTATCTCTTCTAGTAATAAGGCTCTTAAGATAAATTAACATTTCTTCATCATAATAATTATTCACAAAGGCTTTCCTAATTGAAAAATTATACTTACTTTCAAAGTAATAAGATTAATCAAAATGGCTATTACAAGCCACCTGTGCACATTTAATACTGATCAGTTACTATTTAACGAAATATTAACTCATGCTCTCTTGAGCACTAAAATATAGGAGGAATTGTGATGAATATGAAGATGCAATCCGTAGGTTTTAAAGCAGATAAGAAACTTGAAGCTTTTATCAATCAGAAGTTGAGTAAACTAAATAAATTCGATAATAATATTAGTGATTACAACGTCACTTTAAATATTGAAAATTCAGATCCTAAAGCGAATAAAGTTGTTGAAGTAAAAGTAAACTTGCCAGGGAATGAACTTTTCGCTAAAAAACAATCTAATTCATTTGAAGCAGCTGCAGAACTTGTTGTTGATGCTTTAAGAATTCAGATTCTAAAAAACAAGGAAAAATAATCTCCTAGCCCTAAAAAAAAGCTCTGATACAAAATGTATCAGAGCTTTTTTTTAGTCTTCAAAATCGATCACATTGTGTGATCCATCACAAAATGGCTTATTCTTGGATGTACCACATCGACAAAAATACGTTTCTCCTGATTTAATTTCTCTCTGCCCATTAGTATTAACCAATGTTATTGATCCTTCAACCATTAACGGCCCCTTTGTCAAAACCTTTACTTTCAATCCTGATTCAATAGCTATTGGCACCTCTCGATCCTCCTCCTCTGGCATATTTACATAAAATGAAAGTGCTCTGGTTGGGCATTTTTGCACTTGCTTCATAATTTCATCATTGCTTGCAGCATTAATTTTTATCCAAGGCTGAGTTCCTGGTTGGAAAACCGATGCTAATCCTTTTGAGCATACTTCAGAGTGAATACACAAATCAGTCTGATATACGACAGTAATTTCACCATTACTATATTCTTTTTTAGTATTTTTCATATCAGTCGTTTTTTTTAAATTAACAGTCAAAGCCTCTAATTCATAATTTAATACTTTTAAATGAAAATTTCATTAAAAATTTAGACACTCTACATTCCAAACTAAAAAGCTCATTCTTAAAACAGTAGCAAAACCAAGCCTTACAGAAAGAAAAAATTATTTTCTTTCTTTCATAAAACAATTTGCACATCTCAGATTTTGTTCTACTTTTGTCAGCGAACAAAGGGGGTAACACCTCAATCAAATACGGGCGTAGCTCAGTTGGTAGAGCACTGGTCTCCAAAACCAGGTGTCGGGAGTTCGAGTCTCTCCGCCCGTGCATAAAAAAGCCTTTCGAATTAATATTCGAAAGGCTTTTTCATGTCTACTAATTTTCACAATATTATTCGAGGAGCAAATTATGTAAGGCTTCAACGCAACGTTCACCATCCATTGCTGCAGATACAATTCCTCCAGCATAACCAGCGCCTTCGCCACATGGAAATAAACCAGAAACTTGAATATGTTGCAAGGTTTTATTGTCACGAGGAACTCTAACAGGAGAAGACGTTCTAGATTCTACAGCGAGAATAACAGCCTCGTTAGTAAGAAAACCTTCTGATTTCCTTCCAAATGCCTTAAACCCCTCCTGAAGACGATAGCTGATATGTTTAGGCAACCACTCATGTAAGGCGGAACTTTTTAGTCCTGGCTGATATGAAGATTGAGGAAGGCTTGAACTACGAACACCATTTACAAAATCAGACATACACTGAGCTGGAGCAGTTAAATCTGAACCTCCCTTTTCAAAAGCTAAAGCCTCTATTTTTTCTTGAAATTTTATTCCGGCTAAAGCACCATACGCCTCAAATTCCTTCAGATCTTCTTCCATGACTTCAACAGCCATTCCAGAATTAGCAAAGGCTGTGTTTCTTCGTGAGGATGACATCCCATTTACAACCTGCTGATTATCTCCAGTCGCAGCAGGAACAATCACACCACCAGGGCACATACAAAATGAATACACTCCACGTCCGTCAACCTGTTGAACAAAGCTATAACTTGCCGCTGGCAAATACTCTCCACGTCCTTCAGGATTATGATATTGAATCTGATCTATTAAGTTCTGAGAATGCTCAATACGAACGCCCATTGCAAATGTCTTTGCTTCAATAGCTATTTTCTGGGAATCCAAAAGGTAATATATGTCACGAGCTGAATGACCTGTTGCTAAAATAACCGCTTCTGCCTTAATTTCATCACCAGACTCAATTCTAACACCAGATATCTTATTATCGCTTATAAGTAAATGGTTCACCTTTGTTGAGAAATGAACTTCGCCTCCAGCCTGAATAATACTTTCTCTAATTCGAACAATCACTTTAGGCAATACATCAGTTCCAATATGTGGGTGGGCATCAATCAGTATGTCTTCCTGAGCTCCGTGAAAGTGCAAAACTTCAAGTATTTTCTTAATATTACCTCTTTTTTTAGAACGCGTATACAATTTACCATCAGAAAATGTACCAGCTCCTCCTTCACCAAAACTATAATTCGAATTAGGATCAATAATTCTATCTTTATGGATTGCCGCGAGATCTTTCTTTCTGTCCTCTACTCGTTTTCCTCTTTCCAATACAATAGGACAATAGCCTAATTCAATCAACCTAAGTGCAGCAAACAAACCTGCCGGCCCTGCTCCTACTACGATCACTTTCTTTCCATCGGAGACATCCTGATAGCTAAAATCAGATAATTTCAAGTCAGGAAAATCCTCATCGTAAGCCACACGAAAACGCATGTTCATTTTGACATTTCGTTGTCTGGCATCTATCGATCGACGAAGAATCTGAATTCCAGTGATTCTAGAAGCATATATTTTCAAATTATTGGCCACTAATGGTTTATAGAAACGTTCTTCTGAAGCTTCGCGCGGACTTAAAACCAAATTAATTTCGGTAATCATATGTGTATGTAAAAGGTGTATCTTATTCGAAATGAAATGAAAGCGTCACCACTTTCGAACTCATCCTATTGATTGAATGAGTGTAAAAATCTGCATCTGGATTTTCAGAATCAAGTTTATGATTCAAAATATCCTGCAAACCAAGAGAGAATTTTAACTCGGTAGCAAACTTGAAATATGGTAAATAAAAATCAATACCAGCCCCTAGCTCTAAACTAAAATAATTAGGTTTTAAACTGACCATGACATTATCTTCTGGATCTAAATGACTAGGAGCCTGCACATCCATTTTGTAGCTAAAACCTCCAACCAAATAAGGTCGAAAATTATCGAGTCTCTTTGCTCTATACTTTAATAAAAAAGGTAGGTTTATTACGACACTCTCTTGAATCGATTCAGCTGGTGGGGTTTCTAAATCAGAATCATCTGAATATAAAATCATTCGCTCTCCAAACTCTAAACCAGGTTGAAAACGTAAAGAGAAATTCTCATGTAATTTCAAATCAGAAACAATTCCTACTGAAAAACCGGGTGAGAAAGTCACTTGTTCTGCTCGTGTATTATCTTTAGCAGAATTCCGAATGGCATAGTCCATAGCATTCAATCCTAAAGTGAAACCAAAATGCAATCGTTTCTGATCGACTTTTTGATTGTTTAAGATACGCCCAGAACGATAAACCCCTTGAGAATATAGATAACTAGACGAGAATAAGAGCAATAATATAATAAGTGCTTTCTTCAAACTTGAATGTGTTGTTTCAATAAATAACCTGATTATTTAAATATTATTGTTCTACTTAGTCCCAATATAAATCGAGGCAATACCAAAACTTAATCTTTGCTCCTTCACCGTATTAAAACCGCAAGATTTACAAATCTCAAGAAATTTTTCCCCATCAGGAAAATTCTCGACAGATTCAGGTAAATAAGTATATGCTGACACATCTTTTGAAACGATTCGTCCACAGAAAGGCAAAATTTTGAAAAAATAGAAGTTGTAGAGTTGCTTAATCGGAAACTTGCGTGGTTTTGAGAACTCTAACACAACAAGCTTTCCTCCTTTATCTAATACACGATACATTTCACTAATTCCTTTTTCCAGATTTTCAAAATTTCGAACTCCAAAGGCAACAGTGATGGCATCAAATGAATTATTATCAAATCGAATATTTTCAGAATCTCCTTCGAAAAGCTGAATTTTATCTTTTAATCCTTTTTTAGCAATTTTCTCACGACCAACAGCCAACATTTCTGTCGAAATATCGATACCAATAACTGAATCAGGATTCAATTCTAGGGCGGCAATAGCAAAGTCGCCAGTACCAGTAGCAATATCTAACATTCGTTTGGGCTGATGAGAACGAAGTAGTTTTATGGCTTTTTTTCGCCATAGCTTGTCGATCCCAAGAGAGAGGAAATGATTCAAGAAATCATACTTCCTAGCTATATTATTGAACATCAAGGCAACCTGTGCTTTTTTCCCTTTATCTAAATCTTTATATGGATTGACCACTAAAATATATTTTCTTAAGGTTAATAAATCTGATAATTGAGATTCTCTAAAAAAATAGAGTCGAGAAACCAAACGCAAATATATTAATTGTCAAGACAAGCCGATTACAAAATTTACTTTTATTTACATGATTCCTAATCAATCAAAAGGAGAACTCAACTGAAAATCGGTTTTATAATCATCAATAAAACCAAAAGGAATATCATCAATGCGCAATTCCCCTTTCGTAACATGTCCCAAAGTTGAAAAAGATACCCCATACTCCATCATTGCATCAATAAAATCATCTTCGTTTTCCATTGATACGGAAACGACAACTCTAGACTGAGATTCTCCAAACAAGAAGGCATCTTTTCGAACTTCTGCAGGCGAAGTGACATCAAAACCAAAGCCTAATGGCATAGCAGATGATACTAAATTGAAAAACAAACCTCCCTCATCTACGCTATGTGCCGAAACAATCAACTTTTGTTTAATTAGTTTTTGAATACAATCATTCACTTTTTTCTCTTCGTAAAGTGAAAAGTAAGGAATTCCCTCAGGAGTACCTTTCCTAATACATTGTAAATATTGCGATCCAGCAATATCATTACGTGATTGCCCAATAAGAAAGATCATATCTCCTTTCTTTCTGTAAATATAAGACGTATGATCTTGAGGATAATCTATAATTCCCATCATTCCTATCACTGGTGTTGGCTGAATAGAAATTCGATTTCCCTCGATCGTACTTTCGTTATAGAAACTAACATTCCCGCCTAAAACTGGAATATTATAGAATTGACAAGCTTCAGATAAACCCGTAACAGATTCTACAAGTTGTGCGTAAATTTTCTCATCTAAGAGACTTCCAAAATTCAAACAATCATTAATCGCTAGTGCTTTTCCACCTGTACATGTAATTCGACGTAAAGCCATTGCCACATTAATCTGTGTCCCAACAAAAGCATTAGAATTGCAATAATTGGAGTTTCCAGAAATTGTAAAACACAGTGGATTTGTGTTTTTATCATACAACACAATGGCATCAGAAGGTGAATGATTTTCTTCTATTTGGTTGTGCAACTGTATATGTGATTTAACACCAATATTCTTATCTTTCAACAAATGTTTAATCAATTTCCAGTAGTCATCTGGTTCAGGAATAGTTTCTAAAAGATCTCTATGATTACTCTCAGTTAACGGAATATATTTTCTCGTTTCTTGAGGAGCAGTACAACCCATAACAAGGTCTTTTGGAAAAAATTCTGCAACCACATCATTATCATCAAAGAACGTTAATGTCTTATTCTCTACAATCGTTCCAATTTGTGTACAAAGAACTTCTGATCTATTAAAAAAATGCCTTACATCTTCAATCTTTGTTTGATCAACTACAAGCATCATTCTCTCCTGAGTTCGAGATAACATGACTTCTTCCACTGATAAATCATCCTTAGCTAAAGGGATCTTATTCAACTCAATATCAATACCATATTCAATTTTAGCACCAATAGATGAACAGGCACTTACTAAACCTGCTATATCCATATTTTCAACACATAGTAAGGCATTTTGCTCAGTTAATTCTAAGATTGTTTTTATCATTGAACTTGACAAATCTGGATTGCTTTTAGCAACAGAACCTGTTTTTTCATCAACAGCAATACCATCATTACTCGTTAAATTTCCAACAATAAACACAGCACTACCTACACGAATATCTCTGTTTAAAATAAGATGATCTTTATGTACAAGACCAGCAACTAATACATTTACGAGTGGATTACAATTAAAACAGGAGTTGAAACGGATTTCACTATTAATATTTTTAACGTATTGTAAGGAAGAATAATCGTAGACACCTTTTCTCACCTCTTCCATCAACCATTGCGTTCTATCGAGATTTTGATTACCAAAGCGAAAAGAATTCAGAGAAATAATTGGTTTTGCTCCAAGCGACACAACATCTCGAATAATATCACCAACACAAGTAGCAGCCCCTTCGTAGGGGTCTATGCCTGATGGATGATTGTGACTTCCCATTTTAAAAACACAACATAGATCATTACCAATATCAACAGCCCCAGAATTTGCTACTCCAGCTCCAACAACAACCCTATCCCCTTCTGAAGGTAAAGATTTTATCCATTGGTAAGAACTTTTATAAGAAATCCTTTCAGCCCACATGGCAGAATAAATAAGCAACTCCAACTCATTAAGTTCTCGACCTAATTTCATTGATATTGAATCTAAAACGTCTTTATAACCTTCTAATTCTTCCGCAACCTTTAACGTATTCGCCTTGTTTTTCATGTGTTTATAATTTTTATATTAATAGCACATGGAAGTCACCGCTCTAGCTCTTAGTTATTCACGGTTCATTTCATCTGATTACCAATTATTTATTCTTTGCCAATAATTATAACTTTATTAAAACATAAACTTTTAAAGATCAAAACACATATAGCAATTAATCTGTCTATATAGTAACACGATTGTTCCCATTGCCAGATGATTAACTAAATTTATAAAAAAATAATGAACACTAACATCAATTAGATACTTTGTTTCTAAATTTAGGGCTGAAAAAATTGAGTTCTAAACTTAATACTTGTAGAACAAAAGACATTCATAAAACACAACAAAACTCAGAATATGAACAAAATAGCTTTAGTGACTGGTGCCTCAGCAGGAATAGGTGAAGCCTGTGCATTAAAATTAGCCGAAAATGGATTTGACTTAATTATTGCAGGCAGACGTGAAAAAAACATTAAAAATCTCGCTAATAAAATTCAAGATACATATAATAGAGAGGTATTTAGTCTATGTCTTGATGTAAGAAACTACTCAGAAGTAGAAAAAACAATAAATTCTTTACCTGAAAAATGGAAGAATATTGATATTTTAGTTAATAATGCTGGTTTAGCAGTTGGAGTTTCTCCAATCGAACAAGGCATTATCGACGATTGGGATCGCATGATTGACACTAATATTAAAGGTCTTCTTTATGTAACACGCTGTGTAAGTCCGCTAATGGTTACTCGCAAGAAGGGATTAATTGTCAACATTTCTTCTATCGCAGGAAAAGAAACGTATCCTGGTGGAAATGTATATTGTGGGACAAAACATGCAGTAGAGGCTATTACTAAGGGAATGAGAATTGATTTATTACCACACAATATCAGAGTTAGCTCAATTGCTCCTGGCATGGTTGAAACTGAATTCTCTCTTGTTCGTTTTAAAGGTGATGAAAGCAAAGCTGAACAAGTCTATGACGGATTTAAACCGTTAAAAGCTGAAGACATCGCTGAAAGCTTACTTTTTATTGTAACGCGTCCTGAGCATGTTTCAATCAACGATATTCTTATTATGCCTTCATCCCAAGCATCAGCAAGAGATGTGAATCGTAAACAATAAAGACCATCTATATTTTTTAAGTATCTTTCGTAATCAATAAAATTGCATTATGGACAAATTGAGCAATTGCAATATAAAACGTAATAAGAAGCTTCTCGTTTCAGATATTATCAAATTCTACGAAACAAGGGGCTATACATTAATTGATGCGAATGCATATGGAATGACTTTGAAAAAGGGATCATGGTGGGGAAACTTAACCTCACTTAATCCCTTAAATTGGAGAACCATAGTTAGGCTTGATGTCATCAAGGTTGAAAAAATGGATTACGATCTTTTTGCCCAATATAAGTTTAGTTCAGCAGGCCAGTTTTTATCAACAAAAACGAAACTATTCTTCTCAAAAGAAGCTGAAGCATTCAACGAAGCCATGATTAATTTCAAAGTTGACATTGATGGGATAGAACAAATTGGGAAAGAAGCTAGTGTCGAAAACTCAAAAAACATGTTTTCAGCCCTTCTAATGGGAATCCTTATCGCCTTTCTCTTAATTTTTGCACTTAAAATATATTTGCCACATGATTTACCTATTGTGGCCAATTCAGGAATTACTCTATTGAGTATTATTTTCTGTAATTATATACTTAACCGACCAAATAAAACAGTAAACTAACTCAATCGAAAACTAAACCTCAGTTTTTGACTACCAACTAACACTAGAATGAAATTCATTAAACACATCACACTATTAAGCTTCCTTTTAGGATTAGCTTATAGTTCTTCTATAGCATGTACAACAGCCGTTATTTCAGGTAAATCTACAAAAGATGGGCGTCCTATATTGTGGAAACATCGCGACTCTGAAAGTTACCAAAACAAACTACGCCTTTTCAATGATGGCGCTTTTACTTACGTTGGCTTAATCAACTCTAACGATAAAAATGGTCACCAAATTTGGGGAGGGAACAACGAATTTGGCTTTGCGATTATGAACTCAGCTTCTTTTAATCTAAGAGAAGATAATGATGCCAAGTTTAAAGATCAAGAAGGTATAATTATGAAGAAAGCCTTACAGAGTTGCAAAACACTAGAGGATTTTGAGAAACTACTTGCAAACTTGCCAAAACCGATGGGATTAGAAGCAAATTTTGGTGTGATTGATGCAAAAGGAGGAGCAGCCTATTTCGAAACAAACGATGAAGGTTTCGTGAAATTTGATGCTAATGATAAGAAAGTAGCTCCTAATGGTTATATCATTAGAGCAAACTATTCATTTACTGGCAGAGAAAACGAAGGTTATGGCTACATACGTTATATGAATGCTGAAAAGGAATTCTTTGCAGCAGCAGGAACCAACCAACTTGATCCAACTTTCATTCTTAAAAACCAGTGTCGATCTCTTGAGAATTTCCTGACTGAAGACGATGTTAAGTCATATCAAAATTTATCTGAAAATCAGAATAACTTTATCGTAGTAAAAGACTGCATCAATCGTTACATATCAACTTCCTCTTTTGTTATTCAAGGCGTTAAGAACAATGAAGATCCTAGACTAACAACCATGTGGACTTTACTTGGTTTTCCTCTTGCATCAGTCGCTGTTCCAACTTGGAGTTTAAAAAATGTTGATTTACCAGAGACTGTTTGCGCTGACAAAGATAAAAATGCAGAATTGTGTATCAAAACCTTAGAATTGAAGAAAAAGTTCTTTCCTGTATCCAGAGGAGCTGGTGAAGACTATATGAACACAACTGCAGCTTATAACAAAGAAGAAACAGGAATCATTCAACAACTAGAGAATGCTGAAAATAAAATCCTTAAACTGAGTCAAGACAACCTAAAGAAATGGAGAAAAGAAGGAATCAATAAGAATGAGATGAAAGCTTTTTATAAAAAAGTAGATGAATTAATTAATACCAATTACAAAACTCTTTTTGAACTATAGATTATAAGCTTAGCCTAAAAGGCTGATAGAGATAGAAACACTCACTTTTAAGTGGGTGTTTTTTTTATTGAAAGAAAGCGAGGGAAATCAAGAGGTAAAATGAAGCCCACCTCGCTTAATATAGATGCAAATATAAAACAAATACAAACGTTTGCGCCATGTTTAAGAACTTATTTTCAAGATCTAACAAACTCCAAACTTATGACTAGTTTTGACTGTTGATTTTAATTCAAAGTACTGATGAAATCGCGACTAATAATTTGAAGTTTGATGTTTAAAATGGCTGTTCACTCCTGTGTTCAGCCATTTTTGAATTAAAATTTAACGATAAATCCAAAATGGATTTTGGCAGATTTAAAATCCGTAGATTCTTCATTTTGCTTTCCCAAAGCATAGTTTAAAGTGAACATGCCTGATCCCGCAGAAAAGTTTAAACCAAATCCATAACCCATAGGATGATCTGACATTATCTTTTCTTGTATTTCTTGCTCATACCAAGCCAAATCATAGAATAGATAAATACTTGTATTTCGACTAGGAACAAATTGGAATTCCTGCCTAGTAAGGGCATATTTTGAGGCTCTAAAAGAATCTTCGTTAAAGCCTCTGATACTTTTCATCCCTCCCAAACGATATAAATCATTTTCAAAATAATTGACTCGCTCCATCCACGCAGCCATTACTTGCCAATGATATACCAATTTTGAACCTAGGGGAATATAGCTTTTAAGACTAAGGGTACCTTCAAAGATTTTCGTTTTTAAATCGATATTTTCATATAACTCGTCTGGAATATTGATGTTTCTCTTAATCTTATTTTCACCACCCGATAGATCAAGAATCCAATGCCAGCCTTTAAGAGGATTATACCTCCTGTCCAACTTCTCATATTCATATTGAAAACCCAAGAGATTCGATTTTGAATCTGCAAAATCAGGCAATACCGTTAAGCCTGCAAAATGCTTGGAAGAAATAAGACTGGATGACTTCAATTGATAGAATAAACGTACACCACTGTTCCCTGTCTGCTGAAAATTGAGCCCCAACCTTAAATTTGTATTCACATAAGTACTATCCTGCTTCATGAGCTGAAATGAAAAATCAGTACCCAGCTTTGAATTAAAAATATAGGGGTAGTGAAAATCAATTTTCAAATTCTGGCTACTCTCTTCTAATTTTCGCCAATTAAACTGAATACGTTCTCCCCTATGAAATGAATTAACCAAATCCAGATTCACTTCACCCGTGAGCTCTAACCTATCCGTTTCATTATTGTTTTGAAAACCAATAATCCCATCAAATCGATTAGCTGATTGCTTTTTTAGATAGTGATGAACTTTGGCTACTCCATCGAATAATTCAAGTTCAGATGGTTTAATTTCTGATATAAAGTCAAGCTTAGAAATCAATTGGGAAATCGCTTCAAATTTTTCTTCACAATAGACTTGCCCAGGCTTTATACCTAGGTGATTTTCAATAAATTTAGAATGTATTTGAGCATCTCCTTTTATCAGCATGCTATCCCAAACAACTCGCTGATTAGGGCTCAAAAAACAATGACCTCTTATTTCACCATCAGCAATTTTTATATCAGATAGACTTAATGTAGCAAAAGGGTATCCGTGATTTGAATAATAATCCAATATTACAGACTGCTCATCTGTACCCTCTTTAAAATAAAATCCTTTAGAGCCTTTAAAATTAAAGGCTAAATATTCCCTACCAATAGGTTTATCAACAACTAAATTTAAGTCTTTCCATACATATGGTTTTCCAATATGAAAAACCGCATAAAGTGTATCGGAAATTTTATAAATGCTATCAATATTAGTTTCTAGATAGCCTTTCTCAATATAATAAGACTTCAATTGCTCAACTTTTAAGTTCAGAGTCTTTTCATCATTAAAATGATATCGCTTAATTTGTTTGGCTTGCTTCCTAAATATTGAGATATCACTTCCTATTAGTTTTAAGTGGCAAACCTTATTTTGAGATAATAAAGACGGTGATATCACCAACAACAAAATCAATAATAAGCTGATCTTAAACAGAATTAAGATATTAATATTGTAAAGTTTCATATTTGGCTTAAACAAAAACAAGTTATGATTCCGAATGATTAAAATTAGATTCAAAAATGAATGATAATTTCTGTAGTTACAAGATTATCATTATCTTTTACAAATTATTAAACAAAAATGCTTAGTTTTTCTTTAATAACCCTTGAGTCTAACCTATAAATATTAAATTTGAATCTTGATTCGAAAAAAATAACACTATGAAAAAACTACTTTATGCACTTTGCCTACTTATGTTGGTAGGAACCGTTTTAAGTTCTTGTGCTACTGAAAAAAAATGTCCTGCATATTCTAAAGTTGAAACACAGAAAACCATGAAAACAGTATAAAAAGTAAAAAATCTCATTAGAATGAGATTTTTTTTTGCTTTAATATCACTTAATTGCAATCGTTACAGATTCGCATAACAAACTGACTAATAAGAAAGAAAGCCTTTCGCGTGATCAGGAAATACATGATTTTTTTTCACGTTTACCTCTCGTTTTCTTATTTATTTCTATACTTTTGCCTTACAAGAAACAAAGGGTTTATTAAATTAAAACTTTATACAAAATGTCAAAGATTAAAATTGGTATCAACGGATTCGGACGTATTGGACGTTTCGTATTCCGTCAGGCTGTTGCTCAAGGTAACATCGAAGTAGTAGCTATTAACGACCTTTTAGATGTAGATTACATGGCTTACATGTTAAAATATGATTCTACTCACGGAAAATTCAACGGTACTGTTGAAGTTGTTGATGGTCAAATGATCGTTAATGGTAACGTAGTACGTGTTACTGCAGAAAGAAATCCAGCTGATATCAACTGGGGTGCAGTATCTGCTGAATACGTTGTAGAATCTACAGGTTTCTTCTTAACTAAAGAAACTTGTCAAGGTCATATCGATGGCGGTGCGAAAAAAGTTGTAATGTCTGCACCTTCTAAAGACGATACTCCTATGTTCGTTATGGGTGTAAACAACAAAGAATACACTAACGATCTTACTTTCGTTTCTAACGCTTCTTGTACAACTAACTGTTTAGCTCCTGTAGCTAAAGTCTTGAACGATAACTTCGGTATTATTGAAGGTTTAATGACAACTGTACATGCAACAACAGCTACTCAAAAAACTGTTGACGGACCTTCTGCTAAGGACTGGAGAGGTGGACGTGGTGCTGGTCAAAACATCATTCCTTCTTCTACTGGTGCTGCTAAGGCTGTAGGTAAAGTAATTCCTGCTTTGAATGGTAAACTAACTGGTATGTCTTTCCGTGTTCCTACACCTGATGTATCTGTAGTTGACTTAACTGTTCGTTTAGAAAAAGGAACTTCTTACGAAGCAATTTGTGCTGCGATGAAGAAAGCTTCTGAGAACGAATTAAAAGGTATCTTAGGATATACTGAAGATGCTGTTGTATCTAACGATTTTATCGGTGATACTCGTACTTCTATTTTCGATGCTACTGCTGGTATTCAATTATCTCCAAACTTCGTAAAAGTTGTTGCATGGTATGATAATGAAATGGGATACTCAACTAAAGTATGTGAGTTAATCCAATACATGGATTCAGTAAAGTAATTTACTGAAACGCAATATTTCAAAAAAGACTATCCTGAGGGATGGTCTTTTTTTTGTCCCATTATTTCCTGAATACCGAAATAATAAAGCTTGTAGAAATTAATTCTACAAGCTTTATATGATTTTAAAATTGAAGCTATTCTTATTTCTTTTCTAACTCAGTAAGATGCTCCATTTTTTTGTTCTCCAAAAATTCGGATATACCACACAAATGTTCTTTCACTTTCTTATTTCCAAATTCGTAGACCTTATCAGCCAAACCATTTAGAAAATCCCTGTCGTGAGAAACAAGTATTAATGTTCCATCGAAAGCCAACAATGCATCCTTTAAAATATCCTTGGTTTTTAAATCAAGATGATTTGTAGGCTCATCTAGAATCAAAAGGTTAACAGGCTCAAGCAAAAGTTTAATCATTGCCAGTCTGGTACGTTCTCCTCCTGAAAGTACTTTTACTTTCTTGGTTGAATTATCACCTCCAAACATAAAGGCTCCCAACATGTCTTTAATCTTTGTTCTGATATCGCCTACTGCAACATCATCAATCGTTTGAAAAACAGTTAGATTTTCATCCAATAATGAAGCCTGATTTTGTGCAAAATATCCTATCATGGTATTGTGCCCCAATGTTAGAGTACCCGTATAATCAATCTCATCCATAATGGCTTTTACCAAAGTCGATTTCCCTTCACCATTCCTACCAACAAAAGCCACTTTTTCTCCACGCTCAAGGGTAAATTTAGCATCAGAAAAAACTAAATTATCATTATATGACTTGCCTAATCCATCAGCTATAATAGGATAATTACCTGACCGAGGTGAAGGTGGAAACTTCAAGCGTAAAGCTGAAGTATCTTCCTCATCAACCTCTACAATAACCATTTTCTCAAGCATCTTTTCACGAGATGATACTTGGTTCGTTTTAGAGTAGGTCCCCTTAAATCTATCAATAAAAGCCTGATTATCGGCTATAATTCTTTGTTGCTCCTCGAAGGCTTTCTGCTGATGAAGACGTCTATCCTTTCTCAACTCCAAATACTCCGAATAGTTTACTTTATAGTCATAAATTCGCCCCATGGTCACCTCAATGGTACGAGTCGTAATATTATCCACAAAAGCACGGTCGTGAGAAATCACGATCACAGCTTTCCCAGATTCCTTAAGGAAATTCTCAAGCCACTGAATCGATTCAATATCCAAATGGTTAGTTGGCTCATCAAGAAGAATTAAATCGGGTTGACGCAAAAGAATTTTTGCTAGCTCAATTCGCATACGCCATCCTCCGCTGAATTCAGAAGTTGGACGAGTGAAATCTCCGCGCATAAACCCAAGACCAAGTAAAGTTTTTTCAACCTCAGCATCGTAATTAATTTCCTCAATCGAATAAAAAACTTCACTTAATGCAGAAACACGTTCTATTAACTGATAATACTCTTCAGATTCATAATCAGTACGCGAACCCATTTGTAGATTCAAATCCTCAATCTCCTTTTCCATTTCGAAAATCCTGGAAAAAGCTTGAGAGGCTTCCTCAAATACGGTACGTGTATTATCTGTCATCAAGTGCTGAGGCAGGTATGCAATCACAGCATCTTTAGGAGCACCAATTCGCCCACGAGTAGGTTTGTCGGCACCTGCAATAATCTTCAATAGAGTCGATTTACCAGCCCCATTTTTCCCCATAAGGGCTATTCTATCCTTCTCGTTTATAACAAAGGAAATATCTTTAAATAAGGTAGTGCCACCAAACTCTACCGCCAAACCATCAACTGAAACCATTCTTCTTATTTTTAGACTTGCTATGCATATAAAACCTCAATCTGCAAGTCATATTTATTTTCAAGCTGCAAAGATATAAGAGATAGTCGAAATCTATTGTCATGAAGAAACTTTTTACATAGAAGCTTGAATAAGAGAAACAAAACTCAAGTACACCAAACTCTTTATTAGTTTTCTGTCCACCCATGTTTTGTAAAGCCAATTTTTATTCTACTTTTGTTATCTCAACATCTGGAGGGATGACAGAGTGGCCGATTGTGCATGCTTGGAAAGCATGTGTACCGCAAGGTACCGGGGGTTCGAATCCCTCTCTCTCCGCCAGTGTTTACAAGGGAAGCAGCATTTATCAAATGCTGCTTTTTTCATTTAAACTAAGCCAGGTGCAACATAGGTGTAACAAATAACTCACTTTTACGGCTAGAAAATAAAAAGCTGCAACGCATAGCGAAGCAGCTTAAAGAACTTAGAATTTAGATAAATTCTAAGAAAGAACAATTTTAGAATAACTATCTGGAGAAAACTTATCTCCATCTGCAGTTCCAAAAAACGCATACACATGAACATCACCTGCTGAAACTGGCAAAGTAATTTCGGCTGACTGATCAGAACGAACTGAAGCTGTGTTTAAGATGTGAACATTGTCTGCGTTCATCACCAAAAGATGCAATTTGTCATCGGCGTAACCGATACCAGTAGCACTATCATCTTTCCAAGACAACTCAATACCAGAAGCAACATCTGCATCATCCTGAAGTATCAAAATTTGAGGAAGAGGTAAAGCTCCCATCGAAGCATGAAAGTCAGTATAGTTCACCAATACTCCACTTTCATCGAAAGCAGGCATATTGGTTTTCACAAACAGATTATAACCAGTCATCTTGCCACCGACTAAATTCCATACAGGACGGATTAGACTTGACATCAATGATGAGGCTAAACTGACCACCGACTTAAATCGGCTTCTCTGTTTTTGCTGCGCTTCAGTATTCGAAGCATTCGGGCCAGGAAGCGACTTGATATAATTCACGCCTTTCCATGAGCTCCCCACTACGGAGCCAACTTTACCTGAGAATGGGCCCAGGATCCCTTGATTGTATTTTCCCATGACATTTAAAATTTGGGTTAGTAAATGATTAGTTAACATAGAATTGAGACAGGTACGGAGCAGGTACCTACATGTCCTTACTCCTTTTTGTCTCTACGCTTTCACTTTTTGCGATCACGTTTTCTAGCTTTTTTCGCCCATAGTCGCTTTAATAAAGCAATCACTATAGTCGAAACTGTTCCACCAACTACTGAAACCATGGCTTCGGTACTATCAAGTGGAAGGCTTTGTGCCGCATCAAGAACGTCGGGCTGAATCCCAATGGATTCTGCTATACCCATGGTTGATGCAGTGCCAATCAGAAAAGATGGTATATTTTTCATTTTCAATGACTTTAATGGTTAAACATAGGTTTAAAATACATACATTAAAGTCAAAAATCATCACTACTGAATTGATTTACAGTGCATTGCACTCAACTACATCAATTTGTATAATTGCTTGATTATGAAAGAACATGATATTTTACATCTGAGGATTATTCGAGAAGAATTCACAAGTCAAACCACTATTGGGAAAATGTATATTGATGGACATTTTTTTGGTTATACACTGGAAGATACCGTCCGGGCATTTGGTATTAAGGTGAAAGGTCATACGGCACTCCCCGCTTACCAATATCAGGTCAAACTGAGTTTTAGTCCGAAGTATGAAAGAATGATGCCTTTGATTTACAATCAAAATGATGAAAGCGTGAATGCTATGGGCATCCAATTTAAGGGCATTCGCTTTCATGGAGGTAACCGACATTCAGATACTGAAGGCTGTATTCTAATTGCCAAACATAGAGTGACCAATCAGATTATTCAAGGTAGCCTGGAGAAAGAGCTGAGTCTAAAAATTACTGAAGCTGAGAATCAGGGGAAGCAAATTGCGTTGGAAATCATCAACGGCTAAATTCACCTACAGATCTTTTGCTACTTCCTGTTAAACAACTTTTAATTTTCCGCTATGCGGGCTGCCCAGTCAAGGTTTTTATCGGATTTTTATACCCTAAGAAATAAACCTGAATCAAAAATCGGATAAAACCGAAGGCCCCGACCTTGACTTGCTGGTAGAGATAAAAAGCTAATGCGTAAGAAATTGGATTCTCCTGCTACTGGCAAGGGAATAACTTGTTTATCAGGTAGGAGGAAAAATCCCAGCTAAGGGATCCAAAGTTTATCCTGAATAGTTCACTATTTAAATACTACTGCTAATCTTTCATTCCTTTTTGTTTTTAATGCCTGCATTAAAAATGGGTGGTGGTGGGGTTAGTTGGTGGTCATCAAGCAATGCTTCATAAAAGGCGCGAGCCGCCTGCGAGTGGGAGGCCGTGACTGGCAAGTAAAACAAGGCACTTGTGATTGACAGCCAGCGGTTTTTGGCGGCTTTTTTGAGGCTGGGTGGTTGTAACTGGGTGGAGGGCAAGTTTTGCTATGTTTCATGCCCTATCTATTCAATTAAAATCATGAAACATATTGGGTAGGCATTGCCCTTGGC
>NZ_JBFFKR010000003.1:0-52697 GCF_041555295.1 Ancylomarina sp.
ATCATCGTGCAGTTAAGTTTGATAAAACAAGCGCCTTTGATTTAGAGTCGGATAAAACTATGGATGGAAAGAAAGCCATATCTAAAGGTAAGTTCGGTTCTAAAAAAACCTCATCAAAAGTAAATATCAGAGCAAACAACTGTAAGTTGAAATTGGAATAAAGAGCTACGAGAACTCAACACATCTGTACTGCATACGGCATTCAAAACACAACGAGAGGTACATTTTTGCTGCATACGGCACTCAAAAGTAAACGAGAGCTACATTTTCGCTGCATACAGCACTCAAAAGTAAACGAGAGCTACATTTTCACTGCATACAGCACTCAAAAGCAAACGAGAGCTACATTTTCGCTGCATACAGCACTCAAAAGTAAACGAGAGCTTCATGTCGACTGCATACGACTTCTAACAGCATTTAAGCCATAAAAAAACAGCCAGTGTTAATTAAAACACTGGCTGTTTGCATTTATCGTACGTTATAATTCTATCTATTTTTCAAAAGCTCACGAGCTATTACAACGCCATTAACCGAAGCTTGCATTAAACCACGTGTAATTCCGGGACCATCGCCTCCCATATAGAGATTCTTAACAGAAAGAGATTGGAAATCCTTAGCAACTTTAGCCACATTACAATAGAATTTAACCTCAACACCATAAAGTAAGGTTTCATCGGAGGCCAAACCTGGTGTAACTTTATCCAAGGCCATTATCATCTCACGGATATCCTTGAGTATACGGTGTGGTAAAACCAAGCTTAAGTCGCCCGGAACAGCATCTTTAAGCGTAGGGATAATATTGTTTCGATACAAACGCTCCTTTGTGGTACGACGCCCACGCATAAAGTCTCCAAATCGTTGAACCATAATCTGATTCTTGGTAAGCATGTTTGCCAAACGCGCTATATGTTTTCCATACTCGATTGGCTCGTTAAAAGGCTCTGTGAATTTTTGTGAAACCAATAGAGCAAAGTTGGTATTATCACTCTTCAAATCTTTGAAACTATGACCATTCACTACTGCTAAATCATTGTCGTAATATTCAGAGGATACAAATCCGCCTGGGTTAGAACAAAAAGTTCTCACCTTATCATCAAATGTTTTGGTATAGTGTATCAGTTTGGCTTCATAGAAATTATCATTTATTTCTTGCATGATTTCATTTCTACACTCAACACGAACACCTATATCAACTGCACCTACCTCTGTTGAAATATTCTCCTGAGTACACTTCTGCATTAACCAATCAGCACCTTCTCGTCCAACTGATACCATGACTTGATCAGCAAAATAATCGCCCTTACCATTGCGAACACCTTTAATTACCTCATCTTCGATAATCAAATCGTTTACAGCTGCATTAAATTGAACCTCTACGCCTTCAGAAGTCAAATAATCGTAAAGCTTGTGGTATAAAGCCTGAGCTTTTTCTGTTCCCAAATGACGAACCGGGCAATGCACCAGTTTTAAATTGGCCTCAATTGCTCTTCTTCTGATATCTTTCATTTCAGGACTAAAATCCTCGCCATGAATATCACCATCAGCCCCAAAAGCCAAATAAACCTCATCGGTATACTTGATCAACTCTATGGTTTTTTCTACACCTAAATATTTAGGCAGTGTACCTCCAACTTCGTGTGATAAGGAAAGTTTTCCATCAGAAAAGGCTCCAGCTCCTGCCCAACCCGTTGTGATACTACAAGGCTTGCAGTGCGTACAGATTCCTCCATTAACGTGCTTCGGACATTTCCTGTGGGCAATATCCCGCCCCTTTTCGAGCATCAGGATATTCAGTTTCTTACCTGATTTAACCAGTTCGTAGGCACAGAAAATACCAGCTGGCCCAGCTCCTACAATAATTACATCGTACTTTTTTGTCATCATTTTTAATTAGAAAATTAAACTTAGATGAGATTTGGGATGAATGCATCGCTTGACTCTTCTTTTTAAGCGGCTCGCTAAAAAGCAAACCCCTAAAGATAGAAAATAATAGCGCTAAAAATCACGATACAAGATGCTAATATCTAATTGAACCCACTCTAAATAAAGAGTAACTGAGAGCACAAAAAAGGCTGTCCCCTCTGAGGACAGCCTTGTATATTGAAGAATAGAATTAAACTATTCTACTGTTTTCAATAAATCTTCGATAGCACCTTCAAGCTGCTGATCGATACCTTTATCAATTTTTCCCGGCATATTTTTAATAATGACTTCTGGAACAGTTTGATTATTCTCCATCCATTCGCCTTTTTTGTTTTTAGCACTTACAGGAACAGATCCCCAAAGGACTTTACCATTTTGCAACATTTCCCATCCTGCAAAACTACAAGTTCCCGGAACTGGCATACCAATCATTTTACCGATACCCAAATCCTGGTAACCACAAGCAAAACAAGAACCATCGCTATACTGAGCTTCACCTACCAGAGCAACACTTGGCTTAGTCCAACGGTAACTAGGTTCGAAACCTAATACTCTATCTTCAACAGCATAATCGATAAAACGAACACCTGTTAAGAACATTGATAGGTCACCTACAAGGTCACCACCACCATTAAAACGCGTATCGACAATAAGTCCTTTCTTATCGAAATACTTACCCATTGCCTTCTCGTAAATATCACGATATTTTCCATCGCTCATACCAGGAAGATGCACATAGCCTAACTGACCATTACTCAATTTCTCTACATCAGCCTCGTTCATCTTAATCCAACGCTCATACAACAAATCACCTTCAGCTCTCAAGGAGATAGGTTTCATTGTAACATCCTGATATTTTTTAGTTGCAGGATCGTATACATGAAGTAGAGTAAATTGTCCAGCTTTTCTATTTAGATATTTAGCAAAATCAACATTCGTATCGATACTAACACCATCGATATGCTGAATAATCATACCCGCTTTAATTTTGATATGATCCTTATCAAGAGGTCCATTCTTTATAACCTCTGTAATCTTGATACCTTGCCCTTTGTATGAATAATCGAAGAACACACCTAATGAAGCTGTATTATCAGCACCAGACATACCGCCATAATAACGAGCACCACAGTGAGAAACATTCAATTCACCCAACATCTCAGATAACATCTCAGCGAATTCAAAATCGTTTCCAACTGATCCCAGTTTAGCTTGATAGTTATCTTTTAAAGCATCCCAATCAACACCATGGTAATCTGAAATATAAAACATTGATTTTACTCTCTTCCAAACATGGTTAAACATGTTTTGACGCTCAGCCGCAAGATCTAAAAGCATTTCACTACTTGTAGCAATAGATTTCTTTGATTTTGCTTTTAGATCGATAGTAGAAATATGTCCGTCAGATAAAAGAAAAAGTGTCTTTATATCCTTATCCCACATTAAGCTACCCGATTTAGCCCCTAGTGGCATTAACATCTTCGTTTCCTTAGTACGCAATTTAGTTGTCCAAAGGTTATAGCCTTTTTCAAACTTAGCTAAGTAATATAGATCTTCACCATCTTTAGATAGTACAGCATCACCCAATTTAGATGAATGAATAGTCAGTCTTTCTTTTCTATCCTGAAGGCCATCCCAGTCGAATTTAATAGCTTTTACTTCTGGCTCTTTCTTCTTATCCTCTTCTTCGTCTTTTTTCTTTTTATCTTTCTTGTCAGAGTCTTTCTTATCCTTCTTCTCTTTCTCTTCTTTGTCTTTCTTCTCCTTATCGCTTATTTCCTTCCAAAGCTTATACTCGGCTTTACTCATATGGAATTTATCCCAAGCATCGTTAGTCAAGAAAAGAGAATAAACATCCATCTGCTTTGACCCAGAATTCGCATGAGAACGCATCCCATTTCTATTGCTAAACCATAGAATCTGTTTGCCTTCGTTTACCCAGGTTGGAGAATAGTCGCCGTAACCACTTTCAGTTAGATTAATCATTTCTTTAGATCCATCAACGGCCAACAATACTGATTCGTCATTCGCCATAGTTGGAGCGTAAGAAACCAATAACCACTTGCTATCAGGACTCCACTGGTAATACTGATCGCCATCACCCATATAATACAACTCGTTTGGAGTCATTAGAGTGCGGCTTTTCTTTTTATCAAGGTTATATATTCTTAGCGTCTTTTTATTCTCAATGAAAGCAATTTCTTTTCCATCAGGAGAATATTCTGATTGATAGTTATCGTTATCATTAACAATTACGTTCTCTTCTTTCAATACAGTTGAAGCAAAGAAATAAGGTTCTTTCTCATTTACACGCTTTGTTTGATATATTCCCCACTTCGCATCACGCTCCGATGAATACATGATTGCTTTTCCATCAGGAGAAAAACTCACAAATTGTTCCTGAGCTGGTGTGTTTGTAATACGCTTAGTCATTTTAGATTCAACTGAAGAAACGAAAACCTCACCTCTTACGATATAAGCCACTTCTTTTCCATTAGGAGAAATAGCCATTTCCTTAATATTACCTGATACTGGCAATACTTTCATATTATTGTGTCTGGCTCCGGAACTAACTTCAACCTTAATAAGTTTAGCTTTCTGATTCTCAGCCTTGGTGTACAAATCACCATTGTGAGTATAACAAAGCGTTCCGTTGTTAGCCATACTCAAATAACGCACAGGGTGCATCTTAAAATCAGTAATTTGTTCATTTACTGATGGCTTCTCAATATTCATTTTATGAACATTAAAACATCCGCTTTCTTCACTTAAATAGTAAAGACTTTTCTCGTCAATAGAATAAATAGGGTTGCGATCTTCACCTTCGAAACTTGTAATTTTAGAATGAGTATCAGTCACAACATCGTATTTCCAAATATCACGAGTGATAGTTGACTTATGATGTTTACGGAAATAATCTTCACCACCTTTTTTGTCGATATAAACCATCTCACGACCATCTCTGCGAACTTGAACCTCTTCAGCAGGAATCGTAAAGATTTGTTCTGCACGGCCACCCGCTACTGCTACTTGATATAGCTCTGGCTGTGAACGTGTATTATACTGACGATGTTCTTTAGTATCTATACGTTGTCCTCCAAAAATGACTTTCTTATCATCGGCACTAAAAGAAAAAGGCAGCTCATTATTTGAATGGTAAGTCAAGCGAGTTGGCTGTCCACCATCAACGTCAACAACAAATACATCCATATTACCATATCGCTCCGATGCAAAACTAATTTGCGTTCCAGCATGATTCCAAACTGGCATATAATCATGAGCGTCATGAAAAGTTAAATTTCTAGCTTCCCCTCCTTCAGAAGGAATCAAGTAGATATCTCCTTTATAAGAGAAAGCGATATGTTCGCCATCAGGAGAAATAGCAGCGTAGCGTATCCACTGATTACTTTCTTTCGCAAATAACATTGTACCCGACAGGATGCACAACATTAAGACCAAGATCTTTTTCATTTTATATTCTATTATTTGTTAGTAGGTATGCGTAATTTGAGTTTATGACTCTTATTCACATTTTGTCATTTATCATTAAAATCCCAAAATTAAAGAAACTTAAGCTGAAATGATATTATTAAATGACAATTTAGTTTTATCAAACAATTCAACAGTTAAACTCAGGTTTGTAGAAGATATCGTATGAAAAAATCTTAGTAAAATTAAAAACAAAAGGCCCACAAGTTTTAAAACTTATGGGCCCCAAAATTATATGCAATGATCACCTATCTTCTACCTCTATTACCATTTCCCTGACCATGTCCGCGTAATTTACGAAGCAACATTCGTTGAAATTGTTTCTCTGCCAAATGCAGATCAAGAATTTGCTTTGCAGTGATCACTTTTTTAAACTTATAATGATAATCTCTTTCCATTTTGGCCTCTTCAACTTTAAGGTCAGCAATTCGATCACTTATTCTGCTAAGCTCACTTTCAAGTAAATTAAGTGAGTCCCTTTTCAAACTTGTGAAAAGTTCTCTGAACTCATCATGAATCGTCTGATTTTTTCTTTGCATTTCATTATATAAGGGCCAGAACTGCTGAGCATCTTCAGGACTAAGATCGAGCTGCTGGGTGATATACGAAATTTTTTGAGCCTCAAACTTAGCCCTCATTTCGGGTGAAATATTTCTTTGGTGACCTTGTGCCACAACTAAAGAAGTATATAATAGTAATATGAATAGAAAACTAATGAATTTGTACATGATCGTTTCTTATTATTTAAACTTATAGGTTTGCAAGTAAAATGTCAGTATCGATATCTGAATCCGAAAGATAATCAATAATGTCCTCAGATGTAGCATCCTGCAAATCATCAAAGAATTGAGCATCGATTTCATTGGTGGCAGCTTCAACAGAATCTATATGAGCTTTAGCTTGTAATTCTTCATTCCCGAATGAAGCTATTTTATATTCTGGAGAAATAGTAACCGATAAAATGATTCGTGCAGCAAATACCAAAACAAAAACACTGGCTGCCATCCACATATAAGGTTTAAGTTGAACAATTAAAGATCTCTTTTCTTCTACTTGCTCAAACTTATTTTCCTCTTGCTTGATTTTTTCTTGTATCCGCGCGCCCAAATTATCAAAGTAATTCTCTGGAACTTTATATGGATTATCTTTTTGCATATGATAATGATTTATTCTTAATTCATTAAAACCTCATCGCCTGTTAGACTGGTTCTGAAACCAATGGTTTAATTAGACCTCTCTTGAAATTAAAAAACGTTCGATTTTCTTTACCGCATGATGGTAAGATGCTTTCAAAGCTCCAACAGAGGTCTGAAGAATACTTGAAATCTCTTCGTATTTCATCTCGTCGAAATATTTCATATTAAAAACCAAGCGTTGCTTTTCGGGCAGCAGCACAATAGCCTTTTGCAGTTCTAATTGGGCTGTATCTCCGTCGAAATAAGGATCACTCTCTAAACTTGCCAAAAGTAATTCTTCTAATTCGCCATTCCCTGAGCCAAAATGTTTGCGTTGCTTTTCCTTTAGAAAGCTCAAAGCTTCATTAGTTGAAATGCGATACATCCAAGTAAATAGTTGAGATTGCGAGTGAAAATTCCCTAGTCCCTTCCATATCTTTACGCAGGTATTCTGTAACACATCATCTGTGTCTTCATGTGAAATAACAATTTTTCGAATCTGCCAATACAAGCGTTCCTGATATTTTCTCAGTAAGAGACCAAAAGCTTCTTCTTTGGTAGCCTCATCACGAAACATCTCTAAAATATCATCGTCTGATTTGTTTATCATCAATTACAACTTTTTAATATCCTTCAAAAGTAAGCATTCCAATAAAGGTGAATAGACGTTTGACGAAAAAAATTCCGTTTGGTTTAATCTGAATTCCCATCCTGACAAAATTAATTAATAAAGTAAGAATCAAGCACAAAAAAATCCGAAGCCTTTCGACTTCGGATTTTAAATATCTCGATATTGTTACGACTAAGCTAGTAGCGCTTCAATTTCTTTTACAACATTTTCAGCAGTAAAACCAAATTTCTCATCAAGCACATTTGCAGGTGCTGAATAACCGAAATGATCTAAACCAACTGATTTACCATTTGCTCCAACTAATCCTTGAAGTGTTACAGGTAATCCTGCAGTTAATCCTAAAGTAGGAATTCCAGCAGGTAGAACTTCATTTTGATATTCTGCTGATTGCTGACGGAATAAACCTTCAGAAATAACAGAAACAATCTGAATGTTCATGTTTCCTTTTGCACGTAAAAGCTCAGCTCCAGCTACAAGAGTTGAAACCTCAGAACCACTCGCTAAAAGAACCACATCAGGAGTTGTAGCAGGCTTCTCAACAATGTAACCGCCTTTTTCAGCTTGTAAAGCCTCCTGGTAACGGTTTCCTTTAGAAGGAAGTTCTTTAATATTCTGACGAGACAAAATTAGAGCTGTTGGCGTTTTGGTATTTTCCATAGCCATTTTCCAAGCTACAGAAGCTTCCAAAGCATCAGCAGGACGAAGAGCCAAAAGACTCATCTCTCCAGAGTGATTTTTAATTTGTTCCATCAAACGAATTTGAGCTTCTTGCTCAATTGGCTGATGAGTTGGTCCATCCTCTCCTACACGGAAAGCATCGTGAGACCAGATATATTTTACAGGTACTCCCATCAAAGCTGATAGACGAACTGCAGGTTTCATGTAATCAGAAAATACAAAGAAAGTTGCACAAGCAGCCCAAACACCACCGTGTAATGCAATACCATTACAAATAGATGCCATAGTTAATTCAGCAACACCTGCCTGAAGGAATGCTCCAGAGAAATCGCCTTTTCTAAGAGCCTTTGTATTATTAAGGAAACCATCTGTTTTATCAGAGTTACTCAAGTCAGCTGAAGAAACGATCATATTATCAACATTCTTAGCCAATTCAGCTAATACTGCAGCAGAAGCAACACGTGTTGCAACACCCGATTTCTGAGCGATTGCTTCATAATCAATTTCTGGAGCTTCCATTTTGAAGAAACCTTCAAGCTTAGCAGCCAATTCTGGATTTGCTTTAGCCCATTCAGCTTGTTCAGCTTTCTTCACAGCAGCAGCAGCAGTTTTCTTTGCTAATACTTCCTTGTAATAAGCTTCAACTTCTGGGAAAATCTGGAATGGATTTTCTGCGCTTCCACCTAAATTCTCAATTGTTTTAGCTAAAGATGCACCTGCAGCTCCCAATGGCTGACCATGAGTCGAAACCATGTTCTCAAAGCTACATCCATCAATATCAACAGCACCTTTACCCATTAGAGTTTGGCCAATGATAAGTGTTGGACGCTCAGTTTCTTCGTTTGCAGTTTTAAGCGCAGCACGAATTGCACTAGCATCATTACCTTTAATGGTAATAACGTGCCATCCCCAAGCTTCGTATTTCTTAGCTGTATCTTCGCAAGTTACTTCTTCAACTTTAGTTGATAATTGAATGTTATTTGAATCATAGAACATGATCAAATTACTCAATCCCAATGTACCTGCAATACGACCAGCACCTTGTGCAATCTCTTCCTGGATACCACCATCAGAGATAAAAGTGTAAGTTTTATGAGCCATCCACTCGCCGAAACGAGCTACAAGAAAACGTTCAGTAATAGCAGCACCAACAGCCATAGTATGACCTTGTCCCAATGGACCTGATGTATTCTCAACACCTCTTGCTTGATCAACCTCTGGGTGACCAGGTGTTACGCTACCCCATTGTCTGAAATTTTTCAAATCATCCATGCTGTAATTGCCTGTCAGACTTAAAATAGAATACAACATTGGTGACATATGACCTGGGTCAAGGAAGAAACGATCGCGATTCGCCCATTTCATGTCGGTTGGGTCGAAATTTAAGAATTCCGAGAAGAGTACATTTACAAAATCAGCTCCACCCATCGCACCACCAGGGTGTCCAGATTTTGCTTGTTCAACCATAGCAGCTGATAGTATTCGAATATTGTCCGATGCCATATCAGTTACCGATAATTCCACTTGTTTGTCCATTTCTTTTGGCTCCATTCTAGTCAAGAGTTTTTAGATGATTAAAAAATCTGGTTCAGATTTTATTTAATGCTCGCAAATATACGAAAATTATCAAGGGAAGGGGTAAATTATTAATTGCTCATAGGAATTAAGAACTAACTTTCAAAAATTCATAATAGAATAGATAGCTAGATTGTTAGCACACAAAATGGGTGGATGGAAAATGGATTAACAATAGATAAAAGAATTGAAGAACAAATGAAACTCGAATTTGACACAAATTAAATGTAGAATCATATCGCAATTATATCATTCTATTACAATCTAACAGCCATAGAACTACCTGAAGTTATAATAAACGAGCGTTTTTTAGTATAATGAGACAGTCGCACGGTTTTGCTTCTAAAAACTAAGTGATAATTACCGGGTTGAAGCGTTAAAGTTTTTCGTAGTTCTCTATCATCAAGAGCACACACCCACTTCATTTTACCGTCAATTTTAATGAATAAATTACAAGGCCCATATGTTGGTTTAAAAATAGTCACCAAACCTGGTCGTGGAACATCAATCACTGTGGTTTCAGAAGGTTTAATTTGTACATCATCAATTTTGATACGTGGCAAAGTCAACAGCTCCAAACTATAATTTCCAATCAAGTATTTCTGAGAATAATCAATCGCCTGTACATTTATAGTTTCAGCATCCTTTTTAACTATACAAGTCAAATTCTTCAATAGACTAGTTCTTTGTGAGGTAATCCTCAATTTACCCTGTACAGCTTTAAAACCAACTACAGAATGTTTCCCTGGTTCAATTCGAATACTATCTGTATGTAATTCTGGAAGAGTATGAACCGTAATATCATAGGCAATAAGTGGATCAAGAAAAAGAGTATCAGGTAAGCCCATCGAATTCATGGTATGCATATACTGATAGCGTAATTTTCCAGTCGTATGATTATAGAAAGTCATTGGCACATTACTCTCAGTAGGTTTATCATTCTCATCTAACAAATTAACTTGCATCGACGTTTTATCAAGAACCTGAGATATCACATAATTCAATATTCCTCCAAAGTCTCTCTCTTTATTAACTTCAAGAAACTCGCCCACACATTCAAAACTCTTTTTATATCTCTTATCGAGGCCAATTCCAATAATAAAAGGTTCAAGAATAATTCCTTTTTTCTGCAGATCTTTAGAAACTGCACAAGGATCACCATCGCATGCTTCAACTCCATCAGTGATTAGAATAACAACATTCCGGACCAGCTCCTTGGATTCTGGAAAATCAGATGCAGCCATAGAAAGAGCATAAGCTATTGGTGTAGTCCCTCTTGCATTTAAATACCGAAGAGTTTGGCGAATTTCACCAGCATTATCAAACGAAAAAGGAACCTCTAATCTTGTATCTTCACAATCTTGTGGTGGAAATGAACTTTGATGACCATATACTCTAAGTGCCATTTCAACATTACTTTCAAGCTCCAAGCTATCAATCATCTCAATCAGAAAATTTCGAGCAACATTCATTTTTGTCGATTTTTCCCATCGCCCATTCATACTTTGAGAAGCATCGAAAATGAATAATATTCGTGTTTTCTCTTTTACTGTTTTCATCTTTTGAGGAAAAGCTTGAACAGTAATCATACTTAGAAGCAAAAAGAAACAATATTTTAGTAATCTTTTCAAGTTTCGGTGTATTGATAAGAAGGCATATTATTTATAAAAATAAGCATTCTTCATTAAGTCTTAAAAGTCTAGCTTATTTATTCTCTCAATATAATGAAAATTATATAGATGTTATAATTGTTGGCTCGTTCAATAAAAAACATCACAAGATCTGATATGTAAGATATATTTGTAAATTTATTGATCCTTTTAAATACATTATTATTAAATAGATTAATGATCAAAAAAATCTTATACATCTCTTCTACATTAATCCTGCTATTATTAGCAATTATGTACACCGCCAATGATAAGTCTTGGGTTATTAAGTTCTATGTTGATAGAGGTGAAATTCAAACTAGAACCTTGATTTATATAAAAGGAGATAATTTGAAAATTGTCACAAATGATAGAACCTACCTTTACAATTCCAGCACTGAAACGCTAAGTTTCGTTAATCAACAAGAAAGAATATTTTGGTCTGGGGAAGTGAATAATTTCAGAAAAGCGGTGGCAGAATTCAAAATGCAAAATAGCAATGATTTTCTAATCAATGATGTTTCATTTTTAAGGAATCTAAATACAATTGATAAAAAACTTTTAAAAAAAATGATCAGTCGTAGAATTGGAAAAAACCCTCTAATTCCAGATTATAGTATATATAATAATTTCAATATAAAGAGCACTCCAAACTTTAGTTCGATAGATGATTATGTCGTACGTAAATACGAAGTAATAAATAAAGGAAAAGCAATAGAGGAAATATGGATTGCTGAAAACATCCTTTCACATATGGGCTGGAATATGGATCACTTCAAGGACTTTTTAGAAGCCTTCTTTTTTCATTCCGGAATTGCACCTTATTTTAATTTGAACTCATATATGAAAGTTCGAAAAAATGGTCTGCCTATGAAAGTTGTCATTTTCCATGATAATGGAAAAACAGTAATAACGATGAATCATGCCTCAAGAACAAAACTTACCGCAGAATCGTTCTCTATTCCTATTAACTTCAAATTAACACCTCTCAATCAAATGTTAAAGTATAATTAAAAAAGAAGGCTTAATGCTTAATTTCTGAAGCCTTCTTATTTTTGACTTTGAGTTATTTGAATCCATTTCTCAAGTAAAAGTAAATTATCTAGTGCCTGCAAAAACATTAACTGTGCTGATACATCTTGAGTTTCACGAAATAATAGCATTGCTTTTTTAATCTTATCCTTCGCCTCCAACAATTCTTTAAGTTCTTTTTTTTCCAACGTATTCTGAAAACTTAGAATTACTCGTGCATATCTAAGATATTCAATGGCTCGATTAAATTTATTTGAAGAATTCGTTTTATAAATTTCGTCAGCCGTTTTCAAACATCGCTCCCTTACACCTAGCTGCATATAAGTTTTAAGACTATCTTCATAGCTATAATGTGTTTTTTTCTTGATTAGATAATCGTTAATCATATCATCTCCCATATTAAAGATCGATATGGGTACAGGTGTTTCTAAAAATTGCCACATAGGCACTAGTGGCAAATGAGACAAAATAAATTCTTGTGGTTTTACCATGTAAAACTCGTTTGTACTACTCTTTATACCCGTATGTTCAAAACTAGCATAGGCCCAAGTTAAATCAAAAAAACGCCACTCATCATTTACCTTCACAACATTCCACGAATGTGTTGCTCTATCCTGAAAGGCTCCTTTCTTTGATATATAGCCGCCAATAGTATAAGCTTCAATACCCGATTGCTGACAGAAAAACTGAAAAAGCCTTGAAAACCCTTCACATACGGCTTTTCTTTTCATGAGAACAGAAACTGGGGATACACTATTATTAGACCCCATATAAAACAACAAATTTTTATCAAAAAGGAGTTCAACTTGATTTTCATACTTAATATTTGTGATGATCCACATATAAAAAGCTCTTATTCTTTCTTCATCATCCACTCCAATAGAATCGAGATAGCGATGCAGATGAATAATATTATTGGATAGGCTGTCTGGAACTTTTTTGACCTGACGATCAATAGCTCCATACTTACTAAAAGTTGGTTCTTGAGCTTTTGCAGGATTCAAATCTCCAATAAGGAGAATGATAAAGACAATATACTTTATGTAGAAATTAGTTGCCATATTCTAAAGCTAATAAATAATATAAACTAAGTCATATATATCAATCGACTTAGTAACTATTTAACAATTATTGATTAGACTAATTTCAGAATTGGCACATCGGAATTTTAAATGTACTTTTGCACAGATTTTTTGAAACTCAGCTAATTAATAAATAAAATATAACATGGCATTACAGTGTGGAATCGTAGGACTACCTAATGTTGGTAAATCCACTTTATTTAATTGTTTGTCGAATGCAAAAGCACAGTCGGCTAATTTCCCTTTTTGTACTATCGAGCCTAATATAGGTGTAATAACTATACCTGATGAACGTTTAATCAGATTAACAGAATTGGTCAAGCCGCAAAAAGTGCAGCCTTCAGTAATGGAGATTGTTGACATTGCAGGCTTGGTTAAAGGTGCTAGTAAAGGTGAAGGTTTAGGAAATAAATTCTTATCAAATATTCGCGAAACAAATGCAATTATTCATGTATTACGTTGTTTCGAAAATGGTAATATCATACATGTTGATGGTTCAGTTGATCCTATTCGCGACAAGGAAACCATTGATATGGAATTACAACTTAAGGATCTTGAAACTGTAGAAGCTAGACTTCAGAAAGCGGCTAAACTTGCAAAAGTTGGTAAAAACCCAGAAGCTAAACGTCTTGCTGATGTACTTGAACGTTATAGAGACGTTTTGATGCAAGGAAAATCAGCTCGTGTCGTTGAATTAAGCGAAGCTGAAGAACTAGTTACAAAAGATCTTCATTTATTGACTACCAAGCCAGTATTATATGTTTGTAATGTTGATGAAGCCTCAGTAACAAAAGGCAATGCTTATGTTGATGCAGTAAAAGAAGCTGTTAAAGATGAGAATGCGGAAGTTCTAATTGTTGGAGCTGGTATTGAAGCTGATATTGCCGAACTTGAGTCGTACGAAGAAAAACAAATGTTTCTTGAAGATCTTGGTCTTAAAGAGCCAGGTGTTAATAAATTGATTAAGGCTGCATTTAGACTTCTTGAACTTGAAACCTATTTTACTGCTGGTGTTAAAGAGGTAAGATCATGGACATATCCTAAAGGTGCTAAAGCTCCACAAGCTGCAGGTGTTATCCACACTGACTTTGAAAAAGGGTTTATTCGTGCTGAGGTTATCAAGTACGAAGATTTTTCGAACTTAGGAACTGAAGCGGCATGTAAGGAAGCAGGAAAAATGAATGTAGAAGGTAAAGAATATGTGGTTCAGGATGGTGACATCATGCACTTCCGTTTCAATGTGTAATTGATCACATTCAAAGATATTTCAAGGCTGTCCTAAAAGACAGCCTTTTTTCACGACTTCAATTCTTATCTAAAATTCTAGTTAATTTCAGCTTAGCTTGTTAATATTTCTATCTTTGTTCAAGTATCTAAATAGTCACAGATTATGCTTCGAACACTTTTACTTATTGGATTAGGCGGTTTTTTAGGCAGTATTTCTAGATTTTTAATTGCATTGGGTGTGAATCGTATTTTCCAATCAGTATTACCGGTTGGAACACTTGCGGTCAACATCTTAGGCTGTATTTTAATCGGAATTATCTATTCCCTAGCACAGGAAAAGAACATGTTAAGTCCAGAACTCAGAATATTCCTTGGAGTTGGTTTCTGCGGTGGATTTACAACTTACTCCTCCTTTGCTTTTGATAAGTTTAGTTTAATAAAAACTGGCGATTTTCTAATGCTATCTGTTTATGTAAGTGCTAGTGTTTTTTTAGGCTTGATTGCTGTTTATCTCGGTAGTCAAATTCACAAACTATTCTAATTTATTCATCCATTCTCCATAGTGCATTCAACAAGTATGAATATCAAATATACATTCTTCGGACTTCTCCTTGTCATCAGTAGCATTATAAAAGTAAGTGCCCAAACTGATTCTTCGAAACAAGCTTCTAATGAACCAAAGCTCATCGTTGGTATAGTCATAGATCATCTACGAAGCGATTATTTCAATAAATATTCACATCTATTTTCGGATGGAGGTTTCAATAAAATATTGCAAAATGGAGCCTTTAGTTCCAATACGCAGTACAATTACCAATATTCTCAAACTGGAGTTGACCATGCTACTATATTTACAGGAACTCCGCCTGCTTATCATGGCATCATTTCTCACGCTTGGTTCGATAGAATTTCTGAGAGTGCTGAAGCTTCAACCTATGATAAGAATTATAGAAAACTAGGCATATTAGATACGGTTGCTTCAAAATCGCCGCATAAACTTCTTGCTCCAACCCTAGGTGATATTATGAAATTAAACAACCCTAATTCAAGAGTTATTGGTGTTTCTCTAAATAATGAATCGGCTATCTATTCTGCAGGTCATTCAGCTGATGCGGCCTACTGGTTAGATGGTGTTCAAGGGAAATTTATCAGTTCTTCATATTATCAGGATACCCTATTTAATTGGGTAAATAATTTCAATGCGACCGATCTACCCAATAAATACCTTAGTAAACCTTGGGTACCTAAAATATTAGAAGATAATGGTAACTCAACAGATATTATTAAAGCAAAGCTGAAATTGACCGACCATTTTTATTGTGACCTAAAAAAGGATAAAAAGAAGATTGGATATCATGCTTTAAAGAATTATCCTGCAGGTAACCTATTGGTTAAAGATTTTGCAGCAACAACAATTATTAACGAAAACTTAGGTAAAGATGACAATTGTGATTTAATTACCATCAACTTTTCTTGTTTAGGAAACAATCACCGCAAGTTTTCGCCTTATTCAGATGAAATGCTCGATTGTATAACAAGGCTTGATCAAAACATTGCAGACTTAATTACGTTCCTGGATGAGCAAGTTGGGATGGAAAACGTCTTACTTTTTATCACCAGTGATCAGGCAGCTGGCTTTTTACCAGAGGATCTTGAAAAACAGCGTATACCAAATGGCTATTTCAGTTCTTATAACGCAATTGCCTTATTAAAATCATACTTTAATGTGATTTATGGTGCTGGAAGTTGGATATCAGGATACGATTCACAACAGATTTTTCTAAATCGTAAGCTCATTGAAGATAAAAAACTAGTATTAGAAGATGTTCAGATAAAAGCTGCAAAATTTCTAGTTCAATTTTCTGGAGTCTCAAAAGCAATTCCTGCACACAATTTTATTGAAACCAACTACAGTCATGGGGTTATGAATAAAATTCAGCGCTCATTCAATCATAAAAGATCTGGAGATGTTATCATTGCATTGGAACCAGGATGGGTTAATCAAATAAAAGATGAAAGAGACCTTGTTGCGCAATATAGTCAATCGAGAAGAGTGCCCCTATTTTTTTATGGATGGAAAATTAAAAATCAGGAATTGAATCAACAACTCGACATTGAAGATATTGTTCCTACCTTATCCACATTCTTGAAAATTACGCCACCCTCTGGCTGTATGGGAAATCCAATAAAAGGATTAGTCGATTAGTTTCTAGCTTGACAACACCAAACCATTAAAAAAGAATCAAAGCTTAGGTGTTGAAAATCGTATTTATTTGAAAAGTCATTACGAATAACCTCTCCTGAAAAGCTTGATTGTGCAGGGTGAAAGGGATGTATTTTTAATTCATCAACTAAGAGCACATCCTTTTTTCCATATAATTTTATCAAACACTCTTTAGCACACCAATGTTGGTAAATATGCAGCTGCTTGTCTTCTTCAAAAATAGATGACATTTCATCTTCACTCATAAATTTCTTGGTGATCCGATACACTCGATCAGAAAGGTATTCGATATCTAGTGCTAAATCATGATTCTCACCAACTATCACCCCAACATAGTGCTTACTGTGAGAGATACTGATATCAAAATCAGAATTTATAAGTAAGGGTTTTCCATGTTCGTTATTCTCTATAAAAATTCCATTACCAAGAAGTTTTTGCAATAAAATACGTGTCGTTACAAATTCCTTTTTACGGGCCATACTGCCGAATCCATCAATCCGAGCCTTCTCAGTTGGGTTCAAATAAACACATGCGAGCAAATCTTCAAGCTCTTCGGTAATCTTCCAAAGAGCCAGTTGACAAGTTTCATTTATTTGAATGTGCTTTACTAAAGGCATATGATATTTCTAAAAGGATGATTTTACAGAGTTTATTTCCACTTTAAACTTTCCATCAAGTGCTCGATATCCTTATCGATATATTGAATAACGGGAGCCAAAGAATCTGGGTTTGGATGATTATTGAAATAAAGAGATCCTCTTAAGAAGTGTTTTAAGCTATCTGTGGCAATAAATTGAAGTGAAGATGCAGCATTTCCTTGAATACGATAAACCAAACCGTATACATTTTTTTGCATGTCAATATAGTTGGTTACATCAATTGCATCAGCTTTTATAGCATGTTTATAGACTAAACTATGAGAATCTTCTAGGTATTTCTCAAGATTTTCATTGACTTCCTTATAACTTAAATGCAGAGTTGCATTATAGCTTGGATACTCAACATTCAGCCAATATTTCTCTGCAAGTCGACTTTTATCTTTTACAACGTGAGCTCCTTTCAAATACTCAAAACTAAAAGGGTAATTATGATTCCAAGTTTCATATTTTTTTTCAGGGAAATCAATACGGAAATAACCTCTAGGTTTTGGCATGGGTTTTTCTTTGCATGACAAAGGCAAACATGCGAAAATAAGTAAAAGAGAATAGATTATAATTCGGGAATGCCTAAGCATATGAAATAATGTTTAAATTAATAGAGCTGCAATTTGCATAATTTTCAGAGAAACTCAAACATGCAAACTCAAACAAATTAATCAGGGAGCGCTTAATTGTTAGCGCCTACTTCTTTTGAGGAAGCCTAAAACGAATTTTCTTGATTCTTCGATTATCGACCGCTTCTACTGTAAACTCGAAGCCCCGATATTGAAATTTTTCTTTTTTCTGGGGAATTTCACCTTTCATTTCAAGAATTAAACCTGCCAGAGTATCCGCATCACCTTTAATCTTGTCAAAAACATCAGCATCAATATCGATCAACTTAAAGAAGTCATTGAGTAAGGTTTTACCTTCAAAAAGATAAGAACCGTCTTCTTCTCGAGTATAAAAATCTTGTTGATCATCCAGTTCGTCAGTAATATCACCAACTATCTCTTCTAGAATATCCTCTAAACTAATAAGCCCTGATGTGCCACCATACTCATCAACCACAATAGCCATATGATTCTTCTTAGTTTGAAACTCTTCCAATAAATCACTGATTTTTTTTGTTTCGGGAACAAAATAGGGTGGACGAATTAAGGATTGCCATTTAAAAGTATTGGGTTTGTGATGATGTGGTAACAAATCCTTTACGTACAATATACCACTAACATTATCAAAATCGCCATCGTAAACCGGAATACGTGAAAAACCAGATTCTATAATCACTGATTTCAGCTTACTCAAATTCATATGAATGTCAACAGCGACAACATTGACACGAGCTCCCATAACCTCACTCACATTAATATTTCCGAATCTCACAATCCCCTCCAATATTTCCATCTCTTCATTAATTTCATCAGCAGTAAGCTCAAGTGCCTGTGAAAGGTCATCCATGGAAATATTCTGCTGTTTAGCCCCCCCCTTATTAACTAGGGATGTCGACTTTATCAAAATGGTCCCTAATGGGCGAAATACTTTTTCTAAAAATATAAGTGGTAAAGCCATATATATAGAAAAACGAAGTGCAAACTGAGCCGCATATACTTTAGGTATAATCTCACCAAACAAGAGAAGTAAGAAAGTAACCACAACAACCTGCACAACAAAACCGACTGCAGGAGCCTGACTAAAATCAAACAAGGAAGACGTGATATAAGTCGAAAGAATTACAATGGCAATATTCACAAAATTATTAGCAATCAGAATGGTAGCCAATAGTTTCTCTGGCATTCTTAAAAGCTTAAGCAACTTATTATTTTTACCCGTTTGCGCATCTTCAATCTCTCTCAAATTCTGTGGTGAAAGAGAAAACACAGCCACCTCTGAACCAGAGATCATTGCGGAAAAAAATAACAAAAGTACCATTGCACATATTTCTGCAATGATACTTAAGCCTATAGGTTTAAAAACAATATCAAAATCGTTTAATATCAGTAACAAATCGTTGGTTTCCAACATTCAAAATTCTAGTTCAACAATGTTTTAGAATGGCAAATCATCCGTTTCGTCCTCAGCTGTATTGGTAACAGCAGCCTGAGGTTTAGCAGCTTCTTCAATAGGAGCTCCCTCTCCTTCAGAACGACGACCTAAAATTTGAAAATTATCAGCAAAAATTTCAGTCGTATAACGTTTCTTACCGTCTTGATCTTCCCAATTACGGGTTCTTAAACGGCCTTCAATATAAAGTTGAGCGCCCTTTTTTACGTATTTTTCAGCAATTTCTGCCAATTTACGCCACATTACAATACTGTGCCATTCTGTTTGTGTCACCTTTTCATCATTACGAGTATAAGATTCACTTGTTGCCAAACGAATATTACAAACAGCTACACCATTATCAAGGTATTTCACTTCTGGGTCTGCACCTACATTCCCAACCAAAATTACTTTATTTACTGACATATCTTCTTATTTTTTAGTTAACAACAATAAAGTTATAAACTTTTTTGCTAGATAAAAATATTTTTATTCACATAAAGTTTATTCCCTTGCTAAATGCATCTCAATTGGTTTTGGCATTGGATAATCCCTAGCAGCCTCTTTATCAACTCTAATTAAAGAAGAGAATTTTTCAAACTCTTTATCTTCAACCCTAATATGAACGAACTCTATATGTAAATTCTGATGACTTAATTTATGCGCTTTAGTGACAATTTGGTCTGTCACTTCTACTTTCACATCTCTCAGAAGAGACCTCCATGCCTCAGATTTAATCAAATCTACTAATTCTATTTTATTATCAAGCTCAATTAAAGGAAATTCAAATAGGTTTCGCCAAATATCACGTTCACCTCTTTGTTGCATTAAAAACCGTTCTTCATTATATATATAGAGGTAATAGAAAAAACGATCTATCACTTTCACCTTTTTTTTCTTCGCTGGAAAAACATTCTGCTGCTTATTTATATAGGCAAAACATTGAGCATGCAGAGGACAAACTTCACAATCTGGATTTTTTGCTGTGCATTGTAATGCACCAAACTCAATAATTGCCTGATTATATAAATGTGGAGGTGCATCCGCCATAAGTTCATCGGCCAGAGATTGAAACTCTCTCTTTCCTTTAGGCGAGTTTGTTGATTCAGAAACACCAAACAAACGAGACAAAACTCGATACACATTCCCATCGACAGCAGCGTAAGGTAAATGGAATGCAAAAGCCGATATTGCAGAAGCTGTATAAACACCTATTCCCTTTAATTTTATAATTTCATCAAACGAATCAGGAAATACCCCATTATAATTGTCTACAATAGACTTTGCTGCCTGATGCAAATTACGAGCACGCGAATAATAACCAAGACCTTGCCAATGGTTCAAGACCTCTTGTTCATCTGCTAATGCTAAAGCTTTAATTGTAGGAAAACTATTTATAAAACGATAATAATAGTCTACAACTGTAACAACTTGAGTTTGTTGTAACATGATTTCTGAAATCCAAATTTTGTATGGATCTGAAGTGTTTCGCCATGGTAAATCACGCTTATTGAACTCATACCAGTTTATAATTTTGCTATTCAGCATAGACATAGATTGTTACGCATTTTTTTTTTTTTATAATTTCACACAAAAATAGTGCTTTCGATTTCTTTAATAAAGAGAAATCATATATATTTGCAGTCTGATTTTGAGAAAAAACTGTTGTATATAATTGATAATTAAAGAATTTTTAAGAGATGACTAAAGCAGATATTGTTAACGAGATTTCTAAGAACACGGGGATTGAGAAAATTACAGTACAAAAAACTGTTGAGGCCTTCATGGATACTATCAAAGGTTCACTTGTAAAAGGTAAAAACGTGTATTTAAGAGGTTTTGGAAGTTTTATCGTTAAGAAAAGAGCAGAGAAAACTGCAAGAAACATTTCTAAAAACACAACTATTATTATTCCTGAGCACTTTATCCCGTCATTTAAACCGGCGAAGACTTTCGTAAGTAAAGTGAAAACAAACGTAAAGTAGTCTCAGACTTTAAAAACAAATTTTAATATATTTAAGTTATGCCAAGCGGAAAAAAGAGAAAAAGACATAAGATGGCTACGCACAAGCGTAAAAAGAGATTAAGAAAAAATCGTCATAAGAAGAAATAATTCTTATCACGCTTATTAGTAAGAGTATAATGTATAAACCTAAAGAACTTTTTAGTACTTTAGGTTTATCTATTTGTAAGAATTAATTATTTTTTGAATTTAATATAGGAGCTTCCAAGTGAGTAATGAACTTGTAATTGATGTACAACCGAACGAAATTGTAATTGCTTTGCTTGATAACAAGCAATTGGTTGAGATTTCTAAGGAAAAAAGCAATATTCAATTTGCAGTTGGCGATATTTATCTAGGTAAAGTGAAAAAAATCATGCCTGGTTTAAATGCCGCTTTTGTTGATGTTGGATATGAAAAGGATGCATTCCTTCATTATTTAGATTTAGGACAGCAATTCCTTACTTTAAACAAATTCTTACAACAAGCCATAGCCCGAAAAGGCAAAGGCCTTTCAATTTCTAAAATGAAATTGGAGCCAGATATCGATAAAAATGGAAAAATTACGGATGTCTTAAAGTCTGGACAATATATTCTTGTTCAGGTTGCAAAAGAACCGATTTCCACCAAAGGCCCTCGTTTATGCTCGGAAATTTCACTTGCCGGACGTAATATCGTGTTGATGCCATTTGCCAATAAGGTATCAATTTCCCAGAAATTAAAATCTACAGAAGAAAAATCTCGACTCAAGCAATTATTACAAAGCATTACTCCTAAGAATTATGGGGTTATAGTACGTACTGTTGCCGAAGGGAAACGTGTTGCCGAGCTCGACAAAGAACTTCGAGGTTTAATTGAACGTTGGGAAGAGTCTTTCCACAATATTCGTGAAATTACCCCGCCAAGTCTTGTTTTGGGCGAGATGAATCGTACTACGGCTATTCTTCGTGATATCCTGAATTCATCATTCGAGAATATTTATGTGAACGATGCAGCTGCTGCAGCTGATATCAGACAATATATTGCAAGTATTGCACCTGAGAAAGAAAAAATTGTGAACCACGTTAAAGGTGAACTTCCAATATTTGATCAATTAGGCATAGACAAACAAATCAAATCTTCTTTCGGGAAAACTGTTTCATTTAAGAGTGGAGCTTATCTTATCATAGAACACACCGAAGCATTCCATGTTATCGATGTGAACTCAGGTAACCGTTCAAAAGCTGGAAACGATCAAGAAACCAATGCCCTAGAAGTAAACATCGCAGCAGCAGAAGAGGTTGCTCGTCAGTTGAGACTTCGTGATATGGGAGGTATTATCGTTGTCGATTTTATCGATATGCACTCTGCAGAAAACCGCAGTATGCTTTTCGAGAAGATGAAAGAAATGATGAATAAAGATCGTACCAAGCATAACATACTCCCATTGAGTAAGTTTGGCTTGATGCAAATCACTCGTCAGCGTGTTCGTCCTGAAATGAATGTAGCAGTTCAAGAAAAATGCCCAACTTGCCAAGGTTCGGGAGAAATTTCACCTGCAGTTTTATTGACAGATCAAATCGAAGATCAATTAGCAAGCCTAGTTGAAAAAAACAAGGAAACGAAATTGACTCTTAAGGTGCATCCTTTTGTGGCAGCTTACATCAATCAAGGTTTTATTAAAACATTGCGACGCAAATGGCAATCAACTTATAAAATCAAACTGAATGTAAAAGCTATTCCGTCATACGATTTAATGATGTATCATTTTAGCGATAAGGATAATCGTAGAATTAAGTAGAACTCCCAGTTCATTAGAGACTATTAAGTCAAAAGCATTGTTAAATGCATCTCGGCACTTTCATTAAATGCCAATTTATGATCATTTAACCAACATAAAATACAACATTAAGGTCAGTGATTTATTTCACTGACCTTTTTTTGATCCTAAGGACAGATCATTAAAATCAATCTTTTCATACATAAAAAATAAAGTATAATGATTTGAATAAAATCAAAAGCTTAACTTTGTCGTGTTAACTCATATAAATCGTGTTGTTTCATTACAACATCGAACTTTCCCAAGTCATTGGGATTAAAACATAAGTTATGGATGTAGAAATATTAGCTCGAATACAGTTCGCATTTACCATCGCCTTTCATTACATCTATCCACCACTAAGCATCGGTTTGGGTATGATGATGGTCATTTTTGAAAGCATATATGTGAGCACAGGAAAAAAAGTGTATGAAACACTGGCCCGCTTTTGGACCAAAATATTTGCATTAACTTTCGGTATTGGCGTCGCAACCGGTATCGTTATGGAATTTGAATTTGGAACAAACTGGGCCATTTACTCAAAGTACGTTGGCGATATCTTTGGATCAGCTCTGGCTGCAGAAGGTATTTTCGCTTTTGCACTTGAGAGTGGTTTTCTGGGAATTTTACTTTTCGGTTGGAATCGCGTGAGCTCCAAGGTACACTTAATTTCTACTATCGGAGTCTTCTTCGGCTCTATGTTCTCAGCTGTTTGGATAGTTGTAGCCAACTCATGGCAACAAACTCCAGCAGGTTATCATATCGTTGGCGAAGGTATGAATGCACGTGCAGAAGTCACTGATTTCTGGGAAATGGTTTTCAATCCATCAAGTGTAGATCGAATAACCCACGTTTGGTTAGGAGCATTACTTGCTGGTACTTTCTTAGTCTTAAGTGTACACGCCTATTACCTCATTAAAGGCAGACATATTGAGATATCAAAAAAGGCCTTTAAAATTGCTTTAATCGCAGCTACAGTTCTTTCATTGGGTCAACTTGCTACAGGACATCATTCTGCAGAAGGTGTGGCTAAAAATCAGCCAGCTAAACTAGCGGCAATGGAAGGTCACTACGAAAAAAGTGCCCCTGCTGATATGTATATCATGGGCTGGGTGGATCAAAACAAGCAGGAAGTTACCGGTATAAAAATACCAGGTGGCTTATCTTTTATTTTAGATTACGATTTTGAAGCCCCCGTAACTGGACTAAATGCTTTTCCTAAAGAAGATCAGCCAGGACAAGTTAATGCAGTCTTCCAATTCTATCATATAATGGTTGCCATAGGAATGGCACTAATTGGTCTAACACTTTTAGCTTGTTTCTACTGGTGGCGTGGCAGATTATTCGAACAAAAGTGGTTGCTTGTTTCCTTCATATTCGCCGTATTCTTACCTCAAATTGCAAATCAAACAGGTTGGTTTGCAGCTGAAATGGGAAGACAGCCCTGGGTGGTATATGGCTTACTCCGAACGTCCGATGCCTTTTCGCAAGCCGTTTCAGCCAATCAAATTTGGTTCTCTCTTATCATGTTTTTCTTTATCTATGCTCTCTTGTTTGTTTTGTTTATCTACATCCTAAACAAAAAAATCCAACATGGACCTTACGATATTCACGACACCGAGAATCGTCCTTTAACCAAGGGGATTGAAGAGGCTATTAGTGAATGATAAGGTAAGAATGGGTAAAGGTTAAAGTGAAAAGACAACTGATTAAAAATACAAATCAAAATTCACGTTCTAATCCTCAATTTTAAAGGAATAGAACATTAATATGAACATATGGAAACTCTATTAGGATTAGATTATCAGACCTGGTGGTTTTTGGTCGTTGGTGGCGTATTTTCGGGCTATGCCATACTCGATGGTTTCGATTTTGGAGCAGGTGCCTGGCATCTATTTTTCAGAAAAGAACAATCTCGTCGTATTGCCATGAATGCCGTAGGTCCCGTTTGGGATGGTAACGAGGTGTGGCTAGTTATTGGCGGTGGTGCTCTCTTTGCAGGATTCCCCGTTGCATACGCCAGTTTGCTATCGGCCATGTACACTCCATTTATGCTCTTTCTCTTTTTCATTATCTTTCGTGCGGTGTCCATCGAATTTCGTGGCAAAGAAGAAATGAAATGGTGGAGAAAAACGTGGGATGTCGTTTATAGTTTTTCAAGTATCATGCTAGGCTTTCTTTTGGGTGTGGTATTGGGCAATGTCTTGATTGGCATTCCCATTGATGCTAATCACAATTATAATGGCGATGCTTTGCTTAGCTTTTTAAATCCCTACTCCATTTTGATGGGACTAACTAGTCTGAGTTTGTTTATGTCGCACGGTGCCATTTATCTTCTACTTAAAACAGAGGGTAAATTATACGAACGCCTAGTCGTTTTACAGAAGTATGCCATGGGTGCGTTTATCATCGCTTTTGGCTTGACATCCTTATATACACTTGCCTATCAACCACACTTGAGCGACAAGCTAATGGAAATGCCTGCATCTTTAATACTACCTGTATTAGTCGTACTCAGCATTGCTAATATTCCACGATTAACACATAAGAAAAAATTCCTTCAAGCTTTTCTATTTTCATCGCTTTGTATCAGTTTCATGTTAGTGCTTTGCGCTTTAGAAGCTTATCCGAATCTTCTGATTTCATCAATCAGTCCTGAAAATAATATCGATATCTACAATGCAGCTTCATCGCTCAAATCATTAAAAATCATGATGATTATTGTAGCCATTGGTGGTCCATTGGTTTTAAGTTATACCTTTTTTGTATACAAAACCTTTAGCGGTAAGGTGAAGATTGATGAGACGAGTTACTAGAAAGTCGAAGAGTCTAAAAGATTAAATTACACTGTAGAAACCTTTTAAATTTAGGTCCAAAATAAAAGGCCGTCCTGATGGACGGCCTTTATTATATATAAATGTGATTGAAGAATAGACTTCTTCATTCAGATTGTTAATCTAGTTTTCACCACCTTCAAATTTTCCAGCTGAAAGAAATGCAATTGCTGCTTCGATATCCTTATACATCACTCTATCCTTGTCGTTGAAAGAAACGGCAGTTCTGAATTCTTCAAGGAATGCCTCTAAGAATGGAGATGATTTTCCTGGACGACGTAAATCAACTGCTTGAGCTGCATTCATCAACTCGATAGCGAAAATACGTTCTATGTTGTCAGCAACCAATAAAGTCTTAGTAGCTGCGTTTCCACCCATACTCACGTGATCTTCCTGCTCGTTTGACGAAGGGATAGAATCAACTGAACATGGTGTACACAATTGCTTGTTCTGACTTACAATAGAAGCAGCTGCATACTGAGGAATCATAAATCCTGAATTCAATCCTGAATCAGAAATTAAGAACTCAGGAAGATCTCTATCACCCGAAATTAAACGGTAAGTTCTACGCTCAGAAATACTACCTAGCTCAGCTAAAGCAATACAAAGGAAGTCAAGAACAAGAGCCAATGGCTGTCCGTGGAAGTTACCACCTGACAAGATCATATCCTCTTCAATAAAAATAGTTGGGTTATCAGTAACTGAATTGATTTCAGTTTCAACAACGCTTGCAACATAGTTAATGGCATCTTTAGAAGCACCATGAACCTGAGGCATACAACGGAATGAGTAAGGATCCTGAACATTTTTCTTCTCATTAGCAATAAATTCACTACCCTCTAAAAGGCTGCGAATGTTACGAGCTGTTTCGATTTGTCCGTTATGTGGACGAGCATCGTGAATTGGAGCCAAGAAAGGATCGATTCTTCCATCGTAACCTTCCAAAGAAATAGCACCGATGATATCAGAATACTTCACCAATTTGAATGATTTAAGCAAAGCGTAAACTGCATGAGCACTCATAAACTGAGTTCCATTCAATAAAGCCAAACCTTCTTTTGCGCCTAATTTGATAGGCTCCCAACCTAAGGTCTTTAAAACCTCGTCAGCAGGACGAATTTCACCTTTGTAAATCACTTCACCTTCACCAAATAATGGTAAGAATAGATTAGCTAAAGGAGCCAAATCACCAGAAGCACCCAATGATCCTAAGTGACGAACAACAGGAAGAACATCGCTATTATACATAGCCAGGATACGCTCAACAGTTTCGATCTGAACACCTGATTTACCCAATGATAAAGCGTGAGCCTTAAGCAAAAGCATCAAACGGATTACATCCTCAGGAATAACGTTACCCAAGCTACAAGCGTGAGACATTACAAGGTTGCTCTGAAGTTGACTTAGATCTTCTTCAGGAATAGAAATCTTACAAAGAGATCCGAAACCTGTAGTAATACCATAAAGAGGCTTATCTGCTTTTGCAATAGTTGCATCAAGATAGGCTTTACAATCAAGAATTAATTTCTTTGATTCTTCAGATAATTCAAGCTTGTATCCTTTTTCAAGAATTTCTTCAAGTTTAGAGAACGTTAATTTCTCTGGGCTAATAAAATGTGTATTAGACATGTCGTGTATTTATTTAGTATTTTTTGTTTTAAATATATTTCAAAAGCGAGGTATGCCTACAGCATACCTATTCATCAAAGCTTGCAACAATGAATAATCCTCCATTATTGAGCCGTAATAAATCACGCAAGAACTCAGGGGCAACGAATGTCGCCACCAATACTCTCAGCTGCTCTATCTAATAATTTAAATATCATTTAATTCTAAATATTTTTATCATACCCATAAGGATATGCGACTTTAATCTAATTGAATTTGGATGCGCAAGCTAAGCTAATTTTTCGATTAGAGCTTCAGGAGTCAGTTTTATTTGATCACCTGTTTCCATATCTTTTAGGCTCAACAAGCCTTCTTCCATCTCCGTTTCACCAACCATTATCACAAAAGGAATATGTTTGTCGTTGGCATAAGTCATTTGCTTTTTCATTTTTGCAGAATCAGGGAAGATTTCAGCTTTTACACCGTTGGCTCTTAATTTCACTAATATTGGCAAGCAGTATTTTTCTTCTTTCTCTCCAAAGTTGACGAACATCACCTTAGTGGTATTCACCGTCTCGGCAGGGAATCTGTCCATTTGTTCCAAAACATCGTAGATTCTATCAGCACCGAATGAAATACCAACACCCGAAACATCTTTCAAACCGAAAATGCCAGTCAAGTCATCGTAACGACCGCCACCTGTAATACTTCCGAATTCCATATCTTTCGATTTGACTTCGAAGATAGCACCGGTATAATAGTTCAAGCCTCTTGCCAGAGTTAAATCCAATTCAACTTCTGTTGTTACATCTAAGTCTGCTAAGTAAGAGAAAACCGTTTCCAATTCAGCAACACCTTTCATTCCTACTTCCGAGGCGGAAAGAACTTCTTTTAGCTTCGCTAATTTATCGATATTGGTTCCCGACAATAGAATAATAGGTTGAAGCGTGTCAATTGCTGCTTGAGGAATACCTTTCTCAAACATTTCCTTATTCACATTGTCCAAACCAATCTTATCCAACTTATCGATAGCAACAGTAATGTCGATAATTCGATCTGCCTCCCCAATAATCTCGGCAATACCAGCCAAAACTTTACGGTTATTTAATTTCACAAGCACATTTAACTTCAATCGCTTGTAAACCTCGTCAACAATCTGAATCAATTCAACCTCGTTCAACAGAGAATTGCTACCTACAACATCAACATCGCACTGGTAGAATTCGCGGTAACGCCCTTTTTGTGGACGATCGGCTCTCCAAACGGGTTGAATCTGGTAACGCTTAAATGGGAAAGTTATTTCGTTGCGATGCTGTACAACGTAGCGTGCAAATGGCACGGTTAAGTCGTAACGCAAGCCTTTTTCGCTAATCTTTGTGGTTAATTTGTTCGAATTGCGAGCCTCTAGTACTTCGGGGCTCACTTTAGAGATAAAATCTCCCGAGTTAAGAACCTTGAACAATAGCTTATCTCCTTCTTCGCCGTATTTCCCCATTAGGGTCGACAAATTTTCCATCGATGGTGTTTCGATGGGCATAAAACCATAGAGTTGAAACACCTCTTTAATGGTATCGAATATGTAGTTTCGTTTCACCATTTCAACAGGTGAGAAATCTCTCGTTCCCTTAGGAATTGACGGTTTTTGAGCCATTTCTTTTCTTTTAATTGGTTAATTAGTTCATTTATTTGAATTGAGATCTCAGCTTTCTACTCCTGTTCAACTTCACAATACTCTAAAAGCCTTATATATTGATGCGTTCACTCATTTGATCATCTCTTCAAATTGTGATACAAAAATATCAAATATTTTTAGAGTTCCCAGCCTTCTACGCTTGTTCATAAAACAATGAATAGTTGAGCAGCCCTCTGTCCTTCGGACATCTCCCCTAAAAGTGGAAAAACTATAACTTAATTGAGAATTAATATTCAATTTTAAGTTCCCAAATCTTTCCCTTTAGGGTAGCGTAGATTGTGAACACCTTTAAAATAATTTTAAAGTGAACAAAGTGTCGGCAGACGAAAGGGTGTATTTGAAATAGAACTTACGAGAGTTTGAAGCAAAAAAAAAGTATCAGTAAACTGACACTCATATTATAAAGTTTAGACACTGATTAAAATCTGCGTCTGAATTCTTATTGCGCCAGATCTAAGATCGATTCACTCGCCTAAATATATTGGCAAAAAAGTCGAGCAACATGCCCAGCACCAAGGGATAGAACCAAGCTTTGCTCTCGAATCCCATCAGCAGTATAACCGAGCTGATGAATAAAACATTAACTGATGTTTTGGTGTATTCAAACAAGCCCCAATTGCTTATTCCTTGCTTTATAAGCAGATAAAGTTGAACAATAGCGTAAGTGAGCAAACCAAGCGAAATAATAATGTTCCCAAATGAAAGCTGATTGTATATGCGGTAACCGCCGATTAAAATTAAAGCCAATCCGATAAAATAGATCAGCTTAAAAGTTGAAAAAGAAGACATGTATGAAGATTAATTGATTTGAGGATGTGACGTTTGCTGAGCTTAGCCGAAGCATGATGTGAAAAATAAAACATTTGCGCCTATCAGCAAAATCAGCGGGAAACTTTTATTATCAAAGTCTGGTTGCTGAGCTTGCCGAAGCGCTATTGAATAAACTTGATGGTCATTGGGTATTCAAACTCTTCATCGCTAAGGGTTTTAACAACAGCCATTATAACAAAGATAAGTTGCAAAAGCCCTAGTATTACAAGGAACAGAATACCAACAAGCACAAACACTAGAAAACCAGCAATTAGCATATACAGCGTAAAAGAAATCTGGAAATTCAAGGCCTTTTTCCCTTCGCGATCGACCAAGGCCGAACTGTCCTTTCTCATGCTCCATAAAATAAGAGGCACAATAATATTTCCCAATGGGATAAAATAAGCCAAACCACCTAAATGGCAAAACATTGCCCAATTTCTTTCTTCATGTGGCGTTCTAAAGTACGTCATGCTTGTTTGTTTTAAATTACTTATGTCAAAATTACAAAAACAAAGGGAAGAAAACCAATCTGGCTTCTTCCCTCAATCTTTTGATCAAACTAAAATTAATCAGCCAGTAATTTCTTATATCGAATACGCTTAGGTCCTTCGTCACCCAATCGTTTCTTCTTATTAATCTCGTAATCGCTATAGCCACCTTCGAAGAATTGAACATGAGAGTCACCTTCGAATGCCAGAATATGAGTTGCAATACGATCCAGGAACCAACGGTCGTGAGAAATCACAACAGCACAACCTGCAAAACTCTCCAAACCTTCTTCAAGAGCACGAAGCGTATTTACATCAATATCATTGGTTGGCTCATCCAGTAAAAGAACATTAGCCTCTTCCTTTAGCGTTAAAGCTAAGTGTAAACGGTTACGCTCACCACCCGATAGTACGCCACATTTTTTCTCCTGATCGGCTCCGTTAAAATTGAATCGTCCCACATAGGCACGAGCATTGATGGTACGTCCGCCAACATTAATCAAATCGCCTCCACCTGAGATTACTTCGTAAACCGATTTCTCAGGATCGATATCGGCATGTTGCTGATCGACGTATCCCACTTTCACAGTCTCACCCACTTCAAAAGTTCCCTTATCAGGTTGCTCAAGATCCATAATCATTCTGAAAAGTGTAGTTTTACCTGCTCCATTGGGTCCAATAACACCAACAATACCTGCAGGTGGCAATTCAAACTCCAAATTTTCAAAAAGTAATTTGTTTCCAAAAGCCTTTGATACTTCTTTAACCTGAATCACCTTATTACCCAATCGAGGGCCGTTAGGGATGAAAATCTCCAGCTTTTCTTCAGCTTCTTTAAGATCCTGATTCATCATGGTATCGTAAGCATTCAAACGAGCTTTAGATTTTGCTTGACGGGCTTTTGGAGCCATGCGTACCCACTCCAACTCACGCTCTAAAGTTTTACGACGCTTACTGGCCGTTTTTTCCTCCATAGCCATACGTTTGGTTTTCTGATCTAACCAAGCACTATAATTTCCTTTCCAAGGGATTCCCTCGCCTCTATCGAGTTCAAGAATCCAACCCGCCACATTATCCAAGAAATAACGGTCGTGAGTAATACTAATAACAGTTCCTTTATATTGAGCTAAGTGCTGCTCCAACCACTCTACCGATTCAGCATCCAAGTGGTTAGTTGGCTCATCAAGCAAAAGAATGTCTGGCTCTTGTAAAAGCAGACGGCACAAAGCCACACGACGTCGTTCCCCTCCCGATAAATGCTTCACTATAGCATCACCTTCAGGACAACGCAATGCATCCATAGCACGTTCTAACTTAGTATCAAGATTCCATGCATCGTAATGATCAATCTTCTCTTGAAGCTCAGCCTGCTCATCCATTACAGCTTGCATCTTATCCGGATCCTCAAGAACATCAGGGTCACCAAATTTCAAATTAACTGCTTCGTAAGCATTCAAACAATCAACAATCTCCTGAACACCTTCTTCAACAATTTGTCTCACCGTTTTGCTATCATCCAAATCTGGCTCTTGAGCCAAATAACCGATATTGTGATCCTTCGACCAAACAACATGTCCATCGAATGAAGGCTCAAGCCCTGCAATAATCTTGATCAATGTCGATTTACCCGAACCATTTAAACCAATAATACCAATTTTCGCTCCGTAGAAGAAAGAAAGGTTGATATTATTCAATACTTTTTTCTGGGAAGAGAACGTTTTACTCACTCTCTCCATCGAAAAGATAATCTTCTTATCGTCAGCCATCTATTTAAATTTTAACTCTATTTCAAAATTACAATCAATTGAGAACAAATATCAAGCTATTTCTATTCAATACTTAAGCATCAATCTCACACAAAAATAAAAAAACTAATGGAGCGATCAATCACAAAAACCTGATAGTGTAAACAAATAAACTAATATTAAACAGAACTGAACCCAAAAGACATTATAAGTAACTAAAATATTTTAAGCAATAAGATTTTTAATTATCATATAAATGTCTAATTTTAATCAGTCAAATTTAATTTCTTACTCGGCTACTAAAATATTATATGGAAAAAATTGAACGTGTTTGTTGGGAAGAGAATATCGATTCTTGTATTGTCGTTAAAACGGAAATAGAAAAACGAAACATCCCAATTGGTGAAGCAAAAATCTTATTAGTAGAAGATAAGCTTAGTAACAGAAAAACGATTGAAATTTACTTAAGATCGAGAGTAGGTAAGGTTGAGATTGCTGAAAATGGTAAGGAAGCGATTGAAATGTTCGCCAACAATCAATACGATATGATCTTAATGGATTTGCAAATGCCAATTATGGGTGGTATTGAAGCAGCTCAACACATTAGAGAAATGGAAGTTGACAGAGCATATCGTGTACCAATTATCGCATTTAGTGCCAACTATTTTTCTTCAGACAAAGAAACATCTATCGAAATTGGTATGGACGCTTATATATCAAAGCCATTCCAATCTAAAACACTTTTCAATTTAATGGAAGAGTATATCTAAGATTGTTCTTAAAAATAGGTCATAAAAAAAAGGAGTCGTTAGACTCCTTTTTCTATATATGCTTGGGGCTAATAATTAGCATCCGAAAATTGCATTTTCTCCCAATTCTTCTTCAATACGAAGTAATTGATTGTACTTAGCCATACGATCAGAACGACTTAAAGAACCCGTTTTAATCTGACCAGAGTTAGTTGCAACAGCGATATCAGCGATAGTCGCATCTTCAGTTTCACCAGAACGGTGAGAAGTTACTGAAGTATAACCCGCACGGTGAGCCATTTCAATTGCATTCAAAGTCTCAGTTAAAGTACCAATTTGGTTTACTTTAATCAAGATAGAGTTAGCAGCTTTAAGCTCGATACCTTTAGCAAGGTAATCAGTGTTGGTTACGAATAAATCGTCACCTACAATCTGACACTTATCACCGATAAGAGCATTTAAAGCAACCCATCCATCCCAGTCACCTTCGTCCATACCATCTTCGATAGAATCGATTGGGAACTTAGAGATTAACTCAGCTAAATAAGCAGCTTGCTCTTCAGAATTTCTTTTAGCGCCGTTTGGCTCAAAAATACTGTAGTCATATACACCGTCTTTGAAAAACTCAGAAGCAGCACAATCCATAGCGATAGAAATATCACCACCATCTTCTTTACGACCAGCTTTATAACCAGCGTTTTTAATCGCAGTAAGGATGCAGTTGATAGCCTCTTCAGTACCACCTAACATAGGAGCGAAACCACCTTCGTCACCTACAGCAGTAGAAAGACCTTTTCCTTTAAGAACTTTTGCAAGAGCATGAAATACTTCAGCACCCATTCTTAAAGCCTCGCGGAATGAAGGAGCACCAATAGGACGGATCATAAACTCCTGGAATGCGATTGTAGCATCAGAGTGAGAACCACCGTTGATGATATTCATCATAGGAACAGGAAGAACACAAGCATTAGCACCACCAATATAACGGTATAGTGGTAACTCAGAATACAAAGCTGCAGCTTTAGCAACAGCCAAAGAAACACCTAACATCGCGTTAGCACCTAAGTTTGACTTAGTTTTAGTTCCGTCAAGAGCGATCATCGCTTTATCAATAGCTACTTGGTTAGTAGCATCCATACCAAGTAGTGCATTGGCAATAGCGTTATTTACGTTATCAACTGCTTTTAACACACCTTTACCTAGGTAACGTGACTTATCTCCGTCACGAAGCTCTAATGCTTCGTTTTCACCAGTTGAAGCTCCAGAAGGAACACCGGCACGACCCATATAACCACTAGCAAGAGTTACTTCAACTTCGATAGTAGGATTTCCACGTGAATCAAGAATTTCACGACCGTGAATTTTTACAATTTCTGACATAACTTACGGTATTAAATATTATAATAGTAATGTATAGTAACTAATTTGTTATCAGACCTAAAGTTCACTATTAAAAATCATATATTCACAAGATTTCCTCAAAAATATAGAGGAATCTACGCAAACGTTAGCAAATTCTTTAGGGCATTAAAAAAGGGATAAAGCTTAACTTTATCCCTTTTTTTATATGAAAAGGAAAGATTACTCTTCGCCTTTAACTTCAGTTGCTTCAACTTCAGTAGTCTCATCAGCAGTCTTAGTGCTTTTTCTTCTACGAGTTGTTTTCTTAACTTCAGCTTTTTTCTCAGTTACGTAAGTCTCATTGAAATCAACTAGTTCGATAATACACATTTCTGCATTATCACCTAAACGATTTCCTGTCTTAAGAATGCGGGTATAACCACCTGGGCGGTTCGCAACTTTAACTGAAACTTCCTTGAACAACTCAGTAACGGCTTCTTTTTGCTTTAAATAGCTAAAAACAACACGTCTTGAGTGTGTGGTATCTTCCTTACTCTTAGTAATCAACGGCTCTACATACATTTTTAAAGCTTTTGCTTTAGCAGTAGTTGTGCTGATTCTTTTGTGTAAGATCAAAGAAGAAGCCATATTTGAAAGCATAGCCTTTCTGTGGGCAGCTTTTCTTCCTAAGTGATTAAACTTTTTTCTATGTCTCATTTTGCCTTATTCCTTATCTAATTTATACTTAGAAATGTCCATACCAAAAGTAAGATTCAGTGATTCTAACAAATCATCTAACTCGGTTAAGGATTTCTTACCAAAGTTTCTAAATTTCAACAGGTCGTTTCTGTTAAATTGAACTAGTTCTCCTAGTGTATCTACATCAGCAGCTTTCAAGCAGTTCAACGCTCTTACAGAAAGATCCATATCTACCAACTTAGTCTTAAGAAGTTGACGCATATGCAATACTTCTTCATCAAACTCTTCATTAGCGAACTTCTCATCAGTGTCAAGAGTAATCTTTTCGTCTGAGAATAGCATGAAGTGATAAATAAGAATTTTCGCCGCTTCTTTTAACGCTTCTTTTGGATGAATTGAACCATCAGTAGTGATTTCAAAAACTAACTTTTCATAGTCAGTTTTCTGCTCTACACGGTAATTCTCAACATCAAACTTAACGTTCTTAATTGGTGTGTGAATAGCATCAATTGGAATGACTCCAAATTCAGCATCAACTGGTTTATTCTCTACAGAAGGAACATAACCTCGACCTTTATTGATAGTTAAATCCAAATGTAATTTGGCCGAGCTATCCATTCTGCAAATCACAAGTTCTGGATTCAACACTTCGAAACCAGTTAGAAACTTGTTAATATCGCCTGCTGTAAAAGTTTCTTGATCCGAAATGGTAACAGTTACCAATTCGCTATCAACTTCTTCAACTTTTTGTTTAAACCGAACTTGCTTTAAGTTCAGGATCATTTCGGTTACATCCTCAATAACACCTGGTACTGTAGAGAATTCATGATCAACACCTTGAGCCTTAATAGTAGTAATTGCATACCCCTCTAAAGAAGAAAGTAATATTCTTCTTAAGGCGTTACCAATTGTAATACCATATCCAGGCTCTAGTGGACGAAATTCGAATTTACCGAATTTGTCGTCAGCGTCGAGCATAATAACTTTGTCCGGTTTTTGGAAAGCTAAGATTGCCATAAAATATTGATTAACTATTTTTATTTAGAATACAATTCAACGATTAACTGCTCCTTAATGTTCTCAGGAATCTCAGTTCTTTCAGGAATGTTTAAAAACTTACCCGTAAGTGAAGTTTGATCCCATTCCAACCAAGATGCTTGGTTGTATCTTGCAGTAGATAAAGAATCGGTAATAGCAATTAAAGACTTCGATTTTTCACGAACTCCTACGATATCCCCGGCTTTTACTGAAAATGAAGCGATATTACAAACCTGACCGTTCACAGTAATATGTTTATGGCTAACCAACTGACGAGCAGCTGATCTTGTTGGAGCAACACCTAATCTGTAAACAACGTTGTCTAAACGACACTCTAGGAATTGTAACAATACTTCACCAGTAATACCTTTACTTCTTGCGGCCTTTTTAAATAAGTTAGAGAATTGCTTTTCTAATACACCATAAGTATATTTTACTTTTTGCTTCTCTTTCAACTGAACCCCATATTCAGACATTTTATTTCTTCTACGGCTGTTACCGTGCTGTCCTGGAGGGTAGTTTTTATTTTCAAATGCCTTATCAGGTCCAAAAATTGGCTCTCCAAATTTTCTAGCAATTTTACTCTTTGGTCCTATATATCTAGCCATCTCTTATTAAATTTAATTTTTTACGTTAAGTGACTTAAAAAGTTATCGGTTTTAAAAGGGCCGCTGTTCTTGAGAGGATATCAAAAGAAAAAAAAACCGAACAAAATTTAAGCTGAATTTTAATTATACTCTACGTCTTTTTGGTGGTCTACAACCATTATGAGGTAATGGAGTAACATCTATGATCTCTGCGATATCAATTCCACAAGAATTAACTGCGCGGATTGCAGATTCACGTCCGTTACCTGGACCTTTAACGTATACTTTAACTTTTCTCAAACCTAGGTCATGAGCAACTTTAGCACAATCGGATGCAGCTTGTTGAGCAGCATATGGAGTGTTCTTCTTAGAACCTCTAAATCCCATTTTACCGGCCGATGACCAAGAGATAACCTGACCAGTGTTATTGGTCATTGAGATAATAATGTTGTTGAATGATGAGTGGATGTGCACTTGTCCTAGCGCTTCAACCTTCACAACTCTTTTTTTAACTGATACAGACTTTTTTGCCATAACTTAACAATTATTTAGTCGCTTTCTTTTTGTTTGCAACTGTTTTTCTCTTACCCTTTCTAGTACGGGAGTTGTTTTTAGTTCTCTGACCACGTAAAGGTAAACCAACACGGTGACGAATACCACGGTAGCAACCAATATCCATCAAACGCTTAATATTCAATTGGTTTAAAGAACGTAATTCTCCTTCTACCTTGAAGCTTGTATTAATTGCTTGACGAATCTTTCCAGCTTCCTCATCTGTCCAGTCCTTAACTTTTGTGTCATAACTAACACCAACTTCATCAAGGATTTGTTTAGCGGCGCTATTACCAATTCCAAAGATATAGGTTAAACTAATAACCCCTCTCTTATTTTGAGGCAAATCGACTCCAACAATTCTAGCCATAAAATTTATTTATTTATTAACAAGTTAACTTAATTATCCTTGACGTTGTTTAAACTTAGGATTTTTTTTATTAATCACATACAAACGTCCTTTTCTTCTAACGATCTTACAATCTTCAGAACGTTTCTTTACAGATGCTCTTACCTTCATTTTATCGAAATTTAATTTTTGTATCTAAAAGTAATGCGCCCTTTAGTAAGATCGTATGGCGACATTTCCACTTTAACCTTATCCCCAGGCAAGATCTTAATATAATGCATTCTCATTTTCCCTGAGATATGTGCTGTTATCACATGTCCATTCTCAAGTTCTACTCGAAACATTGCATTTGATAATGCTTCGGTAATGGTACCGTCTTGTTCTATTGAAGGCTGCTTAGCCATAAGTAATAATTGTATTATATGTTATTTTATTCCTCAATAAATTCAAAACTGGACAGGATTTGAGCTTGTCCATTTCGAACAACAACAGTATGTTCAAAATGCGCAGAAGGTAACCCATCTGCAGACACTATCGCCCAACCATCTTCGTCTTGATAAACTTCTTTTTTTCCTAAGTTGATCATTGGTTCAATGGCTATAACTAGTCCATTTCTCAACTTTAAACCTTGGTGTTGTTTACCAAAATTTGGAACCTGTGGATCTTCATGCAAATCCTTACCAATTCCGTGTCCTACCATTTCCCGTACAACAGAAAAACCATGTCTCTCTGCGTGTTCTTGAATGGCATAGCCGATATCTCCCAAATGGTTTCCTTCGACTGCATTAGTTATGCCTTTATAAAGAGCTTCCTTAGTTACTTTTAGTAACGATTTAATGTCAGGTTTTACTTCGCCAACGCTGAATGTGTATGCTGAATCGCCATAAAAACCATCTAACAAAACACCACAGTCGCAAGATAGTATATCCCCTTCTTTCAACTCATAAAAAGACGGTATCCCATGTACAACTTGCTTGCCAACAGACATACAAAGTGTGTTTGGAAATCCATCGTAACCAAGAAATCCTGGTAAACCACCATTATCTCTTATATATTCTTCTGCAATTTGATCTAACTTGAGAGTTGATATGCCGGGGCGTATCCTCTTAGAGATTTCCCCAAGAGTCTTAGCCACCAGCATGTTACTTTTTTCAAGTAACGCTATCTCCTCCTCAGTCTTGTAAAAAATCATTTTGCAAAGAAAGCAAAAATATTTTAATAAGCAGCAGCTCCTGCTGGAGATTTGCCTTTAATTCTTCCTGACTTCATCAAACCATCATAATGACGCATCAATAAATGACTCTCAATTTGTTGTAAAGTATCTAAAACAACACCCACTAAAATCAATAAAGATGTACCTCCGAAGAATTGAGCAAAACCACTATTTATACCAGCTAACATTGCAAAGGCAGGCATAATTGCAACCCATCCTAAGAATAAAGATCCCGGTAAAGTAATACGAGACATTACAGTATCTAGGAAATCAACAGTTTTTTTACCTGGCTTAATACCTGGGATAAATCCACCATTCTTTTTCATATCCTCAGCCATTTGCGTTGGATTAACTGTAATTGCAGTATAAAAATAAGTGAACAACACAATCATTACAAAAAACAAAGCATTGTAATAAAAACCAGTGTAGTTACTCAAAGCAGCAGCAACTCCAGATAATGAATCAGAACTCGCATAGTTCACAAATGCCATAGGCAAGAACATAATAGCCTGAGCAAAAATGATAGGCATAACACCAGCCGCATTCACTTTTAAAGGAATGTACTGACGAACACCACCATATTGCTTATTCCCAACAATACGCTTAGCGTACTGTACTGGGATCTTTCTAGTACCCTGTACTAATAAAATAGTCAGAGCAAAAACAACAAACAAAATTACAATTTCAAGAACAAGCAGAATTAATCCACCTCCTTGACCTTCTAATCTCGATCCAAGTTCAGCAACAAAGTTAAAAGGTAAACGAGCAATAATACCAATCATGATGATGATAGAAATACCGTTACCGATTCCCTTATCTGTAATCTTTTCACCTAACCACATGATAAACATAGATCCGGCTGCAAGTATAGCTACTGAAGATGCTGTAAAGAAAAAGCCTTTCAAAATGAAAGCTGCTTCAGGCAAAGTCGAGTGTAGGTTTAATAGATATCCTGGTGCTTGAAGAATAAGAATGACTACCGTTAAATAACGTGTAATCTGATTGATTTTACGACGACCGCTCTCACCTTCACGTTGTAAACGTTGAAAATAAGGAACAGCAATTCCCATCAACTGAATAACAATGGATGCAGAAATGTAAGGCATGATTCCTAGGGCTAAAATTGAAGCATTCGAGAATGCACCCCCTGAAAACATATCTAACAAACCTAATACACCATCAGCAGTTTGAGATTTTAACGCGCCTAAGTGAGCTGGGTCTATCCCCGGCAACACAATCATGGTTCCTAAACGGTAAACCAATAGAAGTCCTAAAGTTGTTAAGATTCTTGATCTTAAATCTTCAATCTTCCAGATGTTCTTCAATGTATCTATTAAACCTTTCATTATCTAATCTTACAATTTAACAACAGTTCCTTCAACTGCTTCAATCGCTGATTGAGCAGACTTCGAGAACGCATGAGCTTTAACTTCAAGCTTAGCAGATAAAATACCATTACCCAATACTTTGATTCTGTCATTCTTGCTACACATTCCTGCGTTCACTAAAACTTCAGCATCAATAGACGTAATGTTAAGCTTCTCAGCTAATCCTTGTAATACTTCAACATTAATAGCTTTGTATTCAACTCTATTAATATTCTTAAATCCAAACTTAGGAACTCTTCGTTGTAAAGGCATTTGACCACCTTCGAAACCAACTTTTTTAGAGTATCCAGATCTTGACTTCGCACCTTTATGTCCTCTGGTTGAGGTACCACCTCTACCAGATCCTTGTCCACGACCAATTCTTTTGGTTGTCTTTACAGATCCGACGGCGGGTTTTAAGTTACTTAAGTCCATAATATATTTATGCTATTAACAATTATTATTCTTGAACGGTAACCAGGTGACTTACCTTCGCAACCATTCCTTTAATTTGAGGTGTAGCCTCATGCTCAACAGTACCATTGATCTTTCTCAATCCCAATGCTTCTAAGGTTTTCTTTTGGCGAGCACTACTCCCAATTTTACTCTTAACTTGGGTAATTTTAATCTTAGCCATTTCCTTTAGTTTAACCGTTAAACACTTTATCTAATGATACACCTCTATGGTCAGCAACAGTATGAGCATCTCTCAATTCACCAAGAGCTGCAATAGTAGCTTTAACAAGGTTATGAGAGTTTGATGATCCTTTTGACTTTGCAAGCACATCAGTTACTCCAACACTCTCAAGTACGGCACGCATCGCACCACCAGCTTTCACCCCGGTACCATGAGAAGCAGGCTTAATAAAAACCTCTGCTCCACCAAAACGTGCAAGTTGCTCGTGAGGAATAGTTCCCTTAAGAACTGGAACCTTAATCAGATTTTTCTTAGCAGCATCAACACCTTTTGAGATAGCTGTAGTAACCTCGTTAGCTTTTCCAAGCCCCCAACCTACTAAACCATTCTCGTTTCCAACAACAACAATTGCTGAAAAACTAAAAGTACGTCCACCTTTTGTTACCTTAGTAACACGATTAATTGCAACCAGTTTATCCTTAAGCTCTGCGTCGCTAGTCTTAATATTCTTATCTGCCATAATATTTAAAATTTAAGGCCACCTTTACGAGCAGCGTCCGCTAAAGATTTAATTCTACCATGGTATAAGTAACCATTTCTATCAAATACTACTTCAGAAATACCTGCAGTAACAGCTTTCTCAGCAATTGCTTGCCCTATGAATTCTGCTTGCTCAGTTTTGTTACCACTCTTCTCTACAAAATCTTTTGCAAGAGATGAAATTGATAACAAAGTCTTTTTTGTAATATCATCAATTATTTGTACTGAAATCTGCTTATTTGAACGAAAAACTGACATTCTTGGTCTTTCGGCAGTTCCAGAAATAGACTTACGAACTCGTCTTTTAATTCTAAGTCTTCTTTCGCGCTTAGTTAAAGCCATAATTTACTGTTTTAGAAATTATTTACCCGCAGATTTACCAGCTTTTCTTCTTAGCTGCTCTCCAACAAATTTAACACCTTTTCCTTTATACGGCTCTGGTTTTCTGAAAGAACGAATCTTTGCAGCCACCTGTCCTACCAATTGCTTATCGCAACTCTCAAGAGTAATAATTGGATTAGCACGTTTTTCAGTAACAGCAGTTACCTTAACTTCCGATGCAATCTCCATATGAATCAAGTGAGAGTAACCTAAAGCCAATTCTAGAATTTGTCCATTAGAAGTCGCACGGTAACCAACACCTACAAGCTCTTGCTCAGTTTTGTATCCTTCAGTTACACCAATAACCATGTTATTGATTAATGAACGATATAAACCATGCATTGCTTTATGAGGTTTTTGATCAGTTGGACGTTCTAGAACAATAGAATCTTCTTCTACAGTTACTTTGATTACAGGATCAACCTGTTGGGTTAATTCACCTTTAGGGCCTTTAACCACCACTGAATTATCTTTGTTTACCTTAACTTCAACTCCGGCAGGCAAAACGATAGGTAATTTTCCAATTCTCGACATTTCTTATCCTCCCTAAATTAGTAAACGAAACACAATACTTCACCACCTACATGTTTTTGGCGAGCTTCCTTATCAGTCATTACTCCCTGAGAAGTAGATAAGATAGCAATACCTAAACCGTTAAGTACGCGAGGCAATTCAGTAGCTCCACAATATTTTCTTAAACCTGGCTTAGAGACACGTTTAAGATCCTTAATTGCTGGAATCTTAGACTCTGGATGATATTTCAAAGCAATTTTAATTTTGCCTTGCAAGTTATCATCCTCAAATTTGTAATTAAGGATATATCCTTTATCCTTAAGAATTTTTGTCATTTCTTTTTTTACGTTTGATGCAGGTATTTCAACCACTTTGTGGTTAGCCATAATTGCATTTCTTAAACGTGTAAGAAAATCTGCTATTGGATCTGTCATTATATAAAAAAATTAAATTGATCCCGATTGCTCGGGACAATATTTAACAATAGTTCTTTTACAAACGTTGTTGGTTACCAACTTGCCTTCATTACTCCAGGAATAAGACCAGCATGAGCCATTTCACGGAAAGTGATACGACTTAAACCGAATTGTCTCATATATCCTTTAGGACGACCAGTTAACATACACCTGTTATGTAATCTAACAGGTGATGAATTTTTAGGCAAACGACTAAGACCGATATAGTCACCTTCCTCTTTTAGTTTAGCTCTTTTAGCAGCGTATTTTTCTACTAGTTTTTGACGCTTAACTTCGCGAGCTTTCATTGATTCTTTAGCCATCGTATTACTTTTTAATGTTTTTAAATGGTAATCCAAATTCTTTCAAAAGAGCATAGGCTTCTTCATCGGTATTTGCAGAAGTAACAAAGGTAATATTCATACCCATAATCTTATTCACTTCATCCAAAAGGATTTCAGGGAAAATGATTTGCTCTTCAATACCTAATGTATAGTTTCCACGTCCATCAAACTTGCTATTAATACCTTTAAAGTCACGAATACGTGGTAAAGCAACACGAATTAATTTCTCAAGAAATTCGTACATGTGCTCGCGACGTAATGTAACAGTAGTACCAATTGGCATACCTTTACGTAACTTAAAGTTAGAAATATCTTTAGACGATAGAGTTGATACTGCTTTCTGTCCAGTGATTGTAGTCATTTCGTTCAAAGAGAACTCAAGAACTTTTTTGTCAGCAATTGCTTGTCCAACACCTTGATTAAGTACTATCTTCGTTAATCTAGGAACCTGCATTACAGACTTGTAGTTGAATTCCTTCATTAAAGCTGGAACTACTTCCTCTGAATACTGTTTTCTAAGAGATGGTGTATAACTCATTACTTGATCTCCTCCCCTGACTTTTTAGCGTATCTAACTAATTTGTTATTGTCATTCAATTTTCTACCAATACGGGTTGCTTTCCCAGTAGAAGGGTCCTTCACATTCAAATTTGAAATATGAATAGGAGCCTCTTTCTTAATAATACCGCCTTGAGGGCTAGCTGCATTAGGTTTGGTATGCTTAGACATCATGTTAACACCTTCAACGATCGCACGTTGCTTGTCAACAATCACTTCTAATACTTTACCTTCCTGGCCTCTAGATTCTCCTGCGTTTACAATTACGGTATCACCCTTTTTAATATGTAACTTTTTTCGCATTGTTCTAAGTTTACAAGATTATAATACTTCTGGTGCTAGAGAAACGATCTTCATGTTAGTTTCACGTAGTTCTCTTGCAACAGGACCAAAAATACGGGTTCCTCTCATCTCTTCTGCTGTATTCAACAACACGCAAGCGTTATCGTCAAAGCGGATATAAGACCCATCATTTCTTCTAATCTCTTTTTTTACACGAACAACAACGGCTTTGGTTACTGTTCCTTTTTTCATCTCCGAACCTGGAATTGAATTTTTAACGGTAACCACAATCTTATCGCCAATTGATGCATAGCGCTTTTTGGTTCCGCCTAACACACGGATACAAAGAACTTCTTTGGCTCCGCTGTTATCAGCTACTAATAGTCTACTTTCAGTTTGTATCATGATTACTTAGCTCTTTCAATAAGTTCAACTAATCTCCAAGTCTTATTTTTACTTAAAGGTCGGGTTTCCATGATCTTTACGGTATCACCTTCATTACAGGTGTTTTCTTCGTCGTGAGCAGTATACTTTTTAGTCTTGTTCACGAACTTTCCGTAAATAGGGTGCTTCTCTTTAGTGTGAACTGCAACAGTAATGGTTTTATCCATTTTGTCGCTTACCACTACCCCGATACGTTCTTTTCTAAGGTTTCTTTCCATCACTTTTTTACTTTTCAGTTAATTGCCTCTGACGTAATTCCGTCATTAATTTTGCAATATTACGTCTGGTTTCCTTTATTTGCAAAGGATTCTCCAAAGGTGAAATAGCGTGATTTAGGTTGAATCGAGTTAATGCTGTTCTTTCAGCTTCCAACTTTTCTACTATTTCCAGTGTTGTTAACTCTTTAATTTCCGAATTCTTCATGACTAAACATTTGAATTTTCAACATAATCACGTCTTACGACAAACTTTGTAGTAACAGGTAATTTTTGAGCTGCAAGGCGTAAAGCCTCTTTAGCAACTTCAAAAGGTACACCTTCACACTCGAATAACATTCTTCCTGGTGAAACAGGAGCAACGAATCCTTCTGGTGAACCCTTACCTTTACCCATACGTACCTCTGCAGGCTTCTTAGTGATAGGCTTATCTGGGAATATTCTAATCCACAGTTGACCTTGTCTTTGCATATATCGGGTAACTGCAACACGAGCAGCTTCAATCTGGCGACCTGTCAACCACTTTGTTTCAAGTGATTTAATTCCAAAAGATCCGAATGCTAATTCAGTTCCGCGACCTGCGTTACCTTTGATTCTTCCTTTTTGTTGTCTCCTAAATTTAGTCCTTTTTGGTTGTAACATCGTACTAATACATTAAAATTTAAAGACTACTTCTTTTTTCTTCTATTAAAACCAGGCTTTCCACCTTTAGGTGCACGAGCATCGCGCAATCCTGCATTTGGAGTTAAATCTGGTTTACCATAAATCTCACCTTTACAGATCCAAACTTTGATACCTAATAAACCGTAAGTTGTTAATGCTTCAGCTAAATGGTAATCAATATTTGCTCTTAAAGTGTGAAGAGGAGTACGTCCTTCTTTATACATTTCAGAACGTGCCATCTCTGCTCCATTTAAACGGCCTGAGATTTGAATCTTAATTCCTTCAGCACCCATTCTCATTGTAGAAGCAATGGCCATCTTAGTTGCTCTTCGGTAGGCGATACGACCTTCGATTTGACGAGCAATGTTATTAGCGACGATTACGGCATCCAACTCAGGACGCTTAATTTCAAAGATGTTAATCTGTACTTCTTTGTCAGTAATCTTCTTTAACTCTTCTTTAAGCTTATCTACTTCTTGACCACCTTTTCCGATAATAATACCAGGGCGTGCAGTGTTGATAGTAATTGTGATAAGTTTAAGAGTTCTTTCAATTATGATTTTTGAAATACTTGCTTTTGCTAAACGAACATTTAAATACTTTCGAATTTTTGCGTCCTCAACAAGCTTCTCACCGTAGTTTTTTCCACCAAACCAGTTAGAATCCCATCCTCTGATGATTCCTAGTCGATTTCCTATTGGATTTACTTTTTGTCCCATTCTAACTATTCTTTTGTATTACTTTCGGCAGTTTTGCTACCAAGTAATATAGTTACATGATTTGATCTCTTTTTAATTCTATGTGCTCTCCCTTGAGGAGCAGGTCTTAGACGCTTAAGAATACGTGCTGAATCTACTGAAATCTCTTTCACATATAAAGCACTGTCTTCTAGTCTCTGCCCTTCATTTTTAGCTTGCCAATTGGCAATAGCTGAAAGCACTAGTTTTTCTACGCGATTTGCTGCTTCTTTTGGACTAAAACGAAGTACATCCATAGCTCGGTTCACCTCCATACCTCTTACCATATCGGCAACCAGGCGCATTTTGCGGGGCGATGTCGGAACATTCTTTAAGCTAGCAAATGCCTTGCTTAAATTCTGTTCCTTTATTTGGTTTGCTTTTATTCTTTTTCTAGCTCCCATTTTTACGAATTCAAAATGTTAATTAAAACCAACGTCACGCTTAACGTTTTTTCTTATCAACGTGACCTCTAAAGGTACGAGTTGGTGCAAATTCTCCTAATTTATGACCTACCATATTCTCGGTAACATATACAGGAATGAATTTATTTCCGTTGTGAACGGCAATCGTGTGGCCTACGAAATCTGGAGAGATCATAGAACGACGTGACCAGGTTTTAATCACTGATTTTTTACCTGACTCGTTTTGCTCTATTACTCTTTTATCCAATTTGAAATCGATAAAAGGGCCTTTTTTTAATGAACGACTCATAACAACTTAATTAATCAAATTATTTTTTCCTTCTTTCAACGATATACTTATTAGAAGCATTCTTTTTAGCTCTGGTTCTGAAACCTTTTGCTAAAACACCTGTTCTAGAGCGAGGATGTCCTCCTGAAGATTTACCTTCACCACCACCCATTGGGTGATCGACTGGATTCATCACTACACCACGAACACGAGGTCTTCTACCTAACCAGCGAGTACGACCAGCTTTACCACTTCTTTCTAGAGCGTGATCGCCATTAGAAACAGTACCGATTGTAGCTTTACAGGTAACAAGAATCATTCTAACTTCTGACGAAGGTAATTTGATCATTGCATATTTGCCATCTCTTGAAACGAGTTGAGCATATGCACCAGCACTACGAGCCATCACAGCACCTTGAGAGGGTCTTAATTCAATATTATGAATTATTGTTCCTAATGGGATATCTGATAATGGCATTGCATTTCCGATCTCTGGAGCAACTTTTTCACCAGAAACAAGCACTTGATCCACTTCCAATCCGTTAGGAGCAATAATGTAACGTTTCTCACCATCTGCATACACAAGCAAAGCAATGCGCGCAGTACGGTTTGGATCGTACTCTATTGAAACAACTTTGGCAGGAATAGTATCCTTGTCTCTTTTGAAATCGATTACTCGATATCTTCTTTTGTGACCACCACCTATATATCTCATTGTCATTTTACCAGTGTTATTTCTACCACCGGTTTTTTTCATTGGTCTCAACAATGATTTCTCAGGTTTGTCTGTAGTTACCTGCTCAAAGGTATTTAGGATCTTATGTCTTTGACCAGGAGTTACAGGTTTTAATTTACGTACAGCCATTTTCTAATTAAATATTGCTATAAAAATCTATGTTATCTCCTTCAACTAAAGTTATAATCGCCTTCTTAAAAGAAACAGTTCTACCATTAATTGCACCTGCTTTAGTGAAACGGCTTTTTGTTTTACCTTGATAATTCATGGTATTTACCGAAACAACTTTTACACTGTACATTTTCTCAACTGCTCTTCTAATATCGATCTTGGTCGCTCTGCGATCAACAACAAAACCTACGCGATTTAACTTTTCGCTTAGTTCAGTCATTTTCTCAGTAACGAGGGGCTTTAATAAAATTTCCATTTTTTTAAACTTAATTTAGTTTAAACATTTCATCGAGCCCTTTAATCGAACTCTCAACGAATAACAAAGTCGAAGCTTTCATAATATCATAAGTTGCAAGGTCAGAAACACGTACAACTTCAACATTCTTCAAATTACGAGACGACAAATATATGTTTTTATTATCTTCATTTAAAACCAAAAGGACTTTTTTATTAGACACTTTCAGATTATTTTGAAGATCAACAAACAATTTTGTCTTTACTCCTTCAAAATTGAAATCTTCAACAACAACTAAAGCATCATTTTGCGCCTTAACTGCCAAAGCAGATTTACGAGCTAATTGCTTAAGTTTTTTATTCAATTTGAAGGTATAGTTTCTTGGACGAGGACCGAAACAACGACCTCCACCACGAAACAAGGGAGATTTAATACTACCAGCACGAGCCGTACCAGTACCTTTTTGCTTCTTAATCTTAGCAGTACTACCAGAAATATCAGCTCTCTCTTTTGACTTATGAGTTCCCTGACGTTGGTTTGCTAAAAATTGTTTTACATCTAAGTAAATAGCGTGCTCGTTTGGTTCGATGCCGAAAACTGAATCTTGCAACTCAATTTTTCTTCCTGTATCTTCTCCAGCTGTGTTTAAAATAGTTAATTCCATTACTTTTCAATAATTACGTATGAACCTTTAGACCCTGGAAGAGATCCTTTAACTAATAATAAGTTGTTCTCAGGAATTACCTTAAGAACCTGAAGGTTTTGAACCTTCACAGTATCCCCACCCATACGTCCGGCCATTCTCATGCCCTTAAATACACGTGCTGGATAAGATGCAGCACCAATAGAACCCGGTGCACGTAAACGGTTATGTTGACCGTGTGTCGCGCCACCTACTCCGGCAAAACCATGACGTTTCACAACACCCTGGAAACCTTTACCCTTTGATACACCTGCTACGTCTACATAAACAGTATCAGCAAAAATATCAACAGTAATAGCATCACCCAAAGCATACTCTTTGTCGAAATTCGAAAATTCAACAAGTTTCTTCTTAGGAGTTGTGTTTGCCTTTTTAAAGTGCCCATCTAGCGCCTTAGTTGTTCGCTTTTCTTTCTTTTCTTCAAAAGCCAACTGAAGTGCTGCGTAACCGTCAGACTCAAGAGTCTTAACTTGTGTTACGACACATGGACCTGCCTCAATGACAGTGCATGGAATACATTTTCCCTCGGCACTGTAAACGGAAGTCATTCCGATTTTTTTCCCAATTAATCCTGGCATTTCTCTTTTTGTTTTAAAATAAAACTAACAATTACTGTCTATCAAACTTTAATTTCAACTTCTACTCCACTTGGCAACTCAAGTTTCATTAAAGCGTCAATTGTATTTGCAGTAGAACTGTAAATGTCAATTAAACGTTTAAATGAAGATAGTTGAAACTGCTCTCTTGATTTCTTGTTCACAAAAGTTGAACGAAGAACAGTAAAAATTCTCTTGTGAGTAGGAAGTGGAATTGGTCCACTCACTACCGCACCTGTAGCCTTAACTGTTTTTACAATCTTATCAGCTGAATTGTCAACCAAGTTGTGATCGTAAGATTTCAGTTTAATTCTAATTTTCTGGCTCATATCAATAAGTCTATTACGATATTAATTACAATAATTCTACTTTACCCTTAGCAGCTTCAACTACATCTTTAGCAATTCCCTTAGGTACTTCTTCGAAGTGAGAGAATTCCATAGATGAGTTAGCACGACCAGAAGACAGAGTTCTCAATACAGTTACATAACCGAATTGCTCTGACAATGGTACTTTAGCAAGTACTACACGAGCACCATGCTTAGTCTCCATTCCTTCGATCTGACCACGACGCTTATTCAAGTCACCGATAATATCTCCCATATAATCTTCTGGAGTTACAACTTCAACTTTCATAATTGGCTCAAGAATAACAGGTCCCGCTTTAGCACATGCTTCACGATAACCTTGCTTACCTGCCATTTCGAAAGAAATTGCATCAGAGTCAACTGGGTGGAAAGATCCATCAAACAACTCTACTTTAAGTGAATCTAAAGTATAACCTGCCAATACACCATTTTTCATGGCTTCAGTGAATCCTTTCTGTACAGATGGAATAAATTCCTTAGGAATATGACCTCCCTTAACTTTATCGACAAACTGCAATCCGTCTCCCTCAAAATCAGCATCAACTGGAGATAATATGAAAGAGATGTCTGCAAATTTACCACGTCCACCAGACTGCTTCTTGAATACCTGACGGTGCTCAACAGTACGAGTAATAGCTTCTTTGTATGCAACCTGAGGTGCTCCCTGATTACACTCAACTTTAAATTCACGCTTCAAACGGTCAACAATGATATCAAGGTGAAGCTCACCCATACCAGAAATAACAGTTTGTCCTGAATCTTCGTCAGTCTTAACCACGAAAGTTGGATCCTCTTCAGCCAATTTAGCTAAAGCCATACCCATTTTCTCCATATCCTTCTGAGTCAAAGGCTCAACTGCGATACCGATTACTGGCTCTGGAAAATCCATAGACTCCAATTCGATCTGAGTTTCTTTTTGACAAAGAGTATCACCAGTACGAATATCTTTAAATCCTACACAAGCACAAATATCACCAGCCTCAACACGGTCGATAGCATTTTGCTTGTTTGAATGCATTTGATACAAACGAGAAATACGCTCTTTATTACCTGTTCTTACGTTATAAACGTATGAACCTGCATCGATAGCACCTGAATACACACGAGTAAATGCCAAACGACCTACGAATGGGTCAGTAGCAATTTTAAATGCCAATGCAGCTAAAGGTTCTTCAACAGAAGGCTGTCTTGAAACCACTTCGTCAGTTCCAGGAACTGTTCCTTCAATAGCGTCAATATCAAGAGGAGATGGCAAGTAAATAATCATAGCATCCAATAATCTTTGAACACCTTTATTCTTAAATGCAGAACCACATAACATAGGAACAATGTCCATGCTAATGGTAGCCTTACGGATAACCGCATACATCTCATCTTCTGTAATAGAATCTGGATCTTCAAAGAAACGCTCCATCAAGTCTTCATCTTGTTCAGCTACTGCCTCTACAAGATTAGCTCTCCACTCTTTCGCTTCTTCTAACAAACTAGCTGGAATCTCTTCCATTCTATAGTTTGTTCCATTCTCATCTTCGAACCAGATACAAGCTTGCATTGTAATCAAATCGACTACACCACAAAACTTCTCTTCTGTTCCGATTGGAATCTGAATTGGTACAGGATTAGCACCAAGCTTTTCCTTAACCTCACGCACAGCCTTGAAAAAGTCAGCACCAGAACGGTCCATCTTATTCACAAAACCCATACGAGGAACTTTATATTTATTAGCTTGTCTCCAAACTGTCTCAGACTGAGCCTCAACACCACCTACTGCACAAAAACATGCAACAGCACCATCAAGCACACGTAAAGAACGCTCCACCTCAACGGTAAAGTCAACGTGACCTGGGGTATCAATAATATTGATATGAAAACTCTCGTCTTTGTAGTTCCAAGAACAAGTTGTAGCAGCTGAAGTAATGGTAATACCACGCTCCTGCTCTTGCTCCATCCAGTCCATGGTAGCAGCTCCATCATGCACCTCACCAATTTTGTGAGAAACACCAGTATAATACAAAATACGTTCTGTAGTTGTAGTTTTACCAGCATCGATGTGAGCCATAATACCAACGTTTCTGGTATATCTTAAATCTCTTTTTGCCATAATCTTAAAGATTGCAATAATTAAAATCTAAAATGTGCAAAAGCACGATTAGCTTCAGCCATTCTATGAGTATCTTCTTTCTTCTTATAAGCTCCACCTTCTTCGTTGAATCCAGCAATAATTTCAGCTGACAACTTATCGGCCATAGACTTACCTGATCTCTTACGAGCAAAAAGAATCATATTCTTTATAGAAACAGCAACTTTTCTTTCTGGACGAATTTCCATTGGAACCTGGAAAGTAGCACCACCTACACGGCGAGACTTCACCTCTACTCCTGGAGTAATATTTTCCAATGATTTCTTCCAAACTTCTAAAGGAGACTTACCTGTCTTCTCTGTTTTTTCCTTAACGATTTCTAACGCTGCATAAAAAATCTTGTATGATAGATTTTTCTTTCCGTCAACCATTAAGTCATTTACGAATCGTGTCACCAACACATCATTAAATTTTGGATCCGGTAACAAGATTCTCTTTTTTGGTCTTGATTTTCTCATCTTCCTTAGTTTACGAGTTATCCGTTGTAGCTGCCTTTTTCAGTCTTCAAAAACCTCACGATCATTTACTCAACTTAATAGAGAACAACACATAAACATTAACTCACAGTTTTAAAAACTAGAATTAATTACTTTTTAGCTTTTGGTCTCTTAGTACCATACTTAGAACGACGCTGCATACGACCTTCTACTCCTGAAGCATCTAGTGCACCACGAACAAGGTGATATCTTACACCTGGAAGGTCTTTTACACGGCCACCACGAATCAATACGATCGAGTGCTCCTGTAAGTTATGTCCTTCTCCTGGAATGTAAGCATTCACTTCTTTTCCGTTAGTCAATCTAACACGAGCTACTTTACGCATAGCTGAATTAGGCTTCTTAGGTGTAGTAGTGTAAACACGTACGCAAACTCCTCTTCTCTGAGGACAAGAATCCAAAGCTGGAGCCTTGCTTTTCTCTACAAGCTTGACACGTCCTTTTCTAACTAACTGTTGAATTGTAGGCATATTAACAATTACTTTGTGATTAAATATATTTTAACAAATTGGTTGCAAAGGTATTAATTATTTCCAAATAACAATAG